>NZ_RAWD01000223.1:0-16455 GCF_003612065.1 Corallococcus sp. CA047B | reverse complement strand
GGATGGGCCTGGTGGGCGAGGGGGAGTTCGTGGAGTGGGGGCCCATCCACCGGCAGCTTCTTGATGCAGGACAGAGGTCAGGGCACGTCGAGCGTGGCGATCCGTTCCCCGATGGGGGGATGGCTCATGCCCCTGAGGACGAGCCAGCGGGGAGGCTCCGGGTCCATCTTGTTCACCCGGGCGGCCTTCACCAGCATGCGGCGGAAGGCGTCGCGGTCTCCGGTGAGTCGCAGGCCGTAGCGGTCCGCCTCGCGTTCACGTTCGCGGGAGAGGGCCCCCGAGATGGGGGCCCCGATGTTGATCAAGAGGAAGACGAGGAACGAGACGAGGGGCAGGGTGCGGATGTCGCCCGTGCGTTGGACACCCCACCAGCCCCGGCGGGCGGAGAGGCGCAGCACCTGGTCGATGAGGAAGAGCAGGGCCACCAGGGCCAGCGACGAGGCGATGCGGCCGGGCCAGCGGGCCTCGTTGACGTGTCCCGCCTCGTGCGCCACGGCGGCGAGCACCTCGTCCTCGGAGAGTTCCTTCACGATGACGTCGTTGAGGACGATGGTGCGCGTGGGGCCCTGGCCGGCGAAGTACGCCTGCACGCGCTTGGACGTCACGGACGTCTTCTCCACCACCACGTCGGAGAAGGGGATGTCCGCCTTCTTCATCAGCGCGGTGATGCGCGAGCGCAGTGGGCCGTCCTGGAGGGGCGCCTGGTCGAAGTAGAGGCGGGCGCGGTACGGGTCCAGGGCCGCCGCCACCAGCATCAGCAGCGCCACCGGCACGCCCAGCACCAGCCACCAACGGCGCACGCGGCGGGCCAGGCCGTACATGCCGACGACGAGCGCGGTCAGCGCGAGCGCGGTCACGACGATGCCCTTGAACCAGATCCAGGCGAAGGTCAGCGGCGTGAGGTTGGACATGCCGTACCGGTGTTCCAGCACGTAGTAGAACCAGACGTTCGCGGGGGCGTAGAGCACCTGGGTGGCCAGGTCGATGAAGAGGGCGAAGAGGATGGCGGCGCCCCAGCCGGGCTCGCCCCACAGCCGGTCCATCGCCCCGAAGAAGGCGCGGCTCACCGGCGCCGTGCGAAGAAAGCCGAACCTGCGCTCCAGGGCCGCGGCCGCCGCCGTGGCCCCCCGGTACACAGGGCGCACGAGCACCGCCAGCAGCAGCACCGCCAGCGCCACCTGCACCAGCGGGTCCACCGCCGCGCGGATGTAGTGGGGCTGGTGGTAGGCGTGGATCTCAGCGAGCTGTTCGGGGGTGAAGAGCGGTTCCATGGGCAGTGGACCGCGAGGCTACGCCCCCAGGTGGCCCCGTGCCCAGCGGGCCCCCTTCATGCCGCGGGCTCAGGAGTGCGGCGCGGCGGCGCCTTCGGGCTCGGGGGCGCTTTCGCCGTCCGCATCCGCGAGCAGCAGCCTCTTCACCTTCTCCAGGCTCTGGCGCGTGCGGTCCACGAAGGCGCTCTGCGAACCGATGCGCTCGGCGGCCTCCAGGGTGCGCTCGTAGATGTTGATGGACTTGGTGAGCAGCACGCGGATCTTCTTGCGCAGCTCCTGGCGGTAGACGCCCGCCTCCTCGGCGTTGAGCTCCGGGGGCGTGGGCGAGTTCACCATGTGCTCGTAGAGGTTCTCGTAGAGGGCGCCAATCTGCGCGCCCGCGGCGGTGGCCCAGTAGCCGTTGCCCACGCGGATGGAGCGCAGGTAATGGCCCTGCGCGGACAGGAGCAGCTCCGCCTTGTAGTTGAGGTCCTTCGCCAGCCCGTCGCTGCCCCGGCTGGCCTCCAGCTTCACGGCCTCGTAGTGCAGCCGGTAGATCTCCCCGACGAAGAAGTGCGCCTGCGCGGGGAAGTAGTCCTCCACCTCCGCCTTGTCCGGCAGGGCGTCGTAGGCGGTCAGCGCCTTGCGCAGCGTGGCCTCCGCGTCGTCCGTCTTGCCGGACTCCACCTGGCAGATGCCCTGCTGCACCTGGGCCTCGATGCGGCGGCCCGCGGGCAGGTCGTCGCGCGCCACCAGCGTGGACAGCATCTGGGTGGCCTCGTCGTAGCGCTCCAGGTGGTAGAGCGTCTCCGCCACGCGGAAGGATGCCTCCAGCGCGTCCCCCTGGCCCTTCGCCGGCTCCGCCAGTTCAGAGAAGCGCCCATAGGCGTCATCCCATTCCTTGAGGCGCTGGTGCGCGAGCCCCGCGTTGTAGAGCGCCTGGCGGCGGTGCGGGCTGTCGGGGTGGAAGTCCACGAGCCGGCCGAAGTAGCGCGCCGCCTGCTTGAAGTCGTTGGCCGCGAAGGCGGAGGTGCCGCCGGCGAAGAGCTCCTCGTCGTTGAGGCGGTCCAGCTCCAGGTCCGCCGTCACCGTCACGGGGTCGAACTCCACCACCTGCTTCGCCTGTGGTGCGCCCGGCTTCGCCGCCGTGCCCGTCGTGCGGCAGCCCGTGAGCGTCAGTCCCAGGGCCAGCGCGCCCAGCCCCAGCCATCGCCGGGCGCCTCCGGTTGCACTCATCCGTTTCATGCCGTCCATGCGCCTGCTTCCTTCCGGAGTCCGCCTGTCCCGCCGTGGCTTGCCGGACATCGACATCCCGGAGACCCGGTGGGTTCCCTGGAGGTTCCACCGCCTGCCTTCGGGCCAGGCCAGTCTAATGCGGGGCGCGTCCCCGCGCTGCGCGCCGCACGCCTGCCATGCCTGCCGCCGGAAATATCCGCCGGAAACATCCCCCAGAAGCTCTGGTGGGCCGGCGCCACGCCCGGTGGGGGAGGGGGCTCAGGCGAGGACGTCGTCGCCCAGCAGATAGCGTCCGGTGTTCCACAGGGCGGTGAGGTCGTGCACGTCCAGCCCGAAGCGGGGCACCTGGATGAGGGGCGTGCCCGGACAGGCCGCGCGCAGCTGCGCCATGCCCTCCAGGTCCTGCTGGGCGAGCACCTGCAGCTCGCGCAGCGTCTCCTCCACCTTCGCGCGCCGGGTGGGCGTCAGCGAGGCCGCGTCCTTCCACAGCTCCGGGGTGGGCACCGGGTGCACGCGGTTCACCACGATGGCCGTCATCTCCATGCGGTTCTGCTTGAGCAGGCCGTGGAAGTGGATGGCCTCGTCCAGACGCTCCGGGTTGGGGCTCGTCACCAGCACGAACCCCGTCGTCTTGTCCTCCAGCAGTTCGCGCACGCCGCGCGCCCGCTCACGGAAGCCCTCGTTCATGGAGGAGAGCGTCACCATGAAGGACGACAGCTCCTGGAGCATCTCCGTACCGGTGAAGCGCGACAGCGCGCGCGTCACGTAGCTGCCGCCCAGGTTGAAGAGCGACAGGCCCACCTTGCCCGCCTTCAGCGCGGGCGTGAGGAGCCACTTGGCCGCTTCGTTGTCCAGGAAGTCCAGCACCCGGTTGGGCGCGTCCAGGAAGTCCAGCGCGTGCGCGGTGGGCGGCGTGTCCAACACCACCAGCTCGTAGTCCTTGCTGCGGCGCAGGTCCCACACCTTCTCCATGGCGATGTATTCCTGGCTGCCCGCCAGGGCCGTGGAGAGGGACTGGTAGAAGCGGTTGGCGAAGATGCGCTCGCGCTGCTCGGGCGGGGCCACGCGGGTGATGAGGTCGTCCCAGGTGGCCTTCATGTCCAGCATCATCGCGTGCAGCGCCGCCTTGGGGTGCACGCCCAGGGGCTCCAGCGCGGAGGCCGGCACTTCGGCTTCCGTGTTGCCCAGGCCGGACAGGCCCAGCGAGTTGGCCAGGCGCTTCGCCGGGTCGATGGTGCACACGATGCTCGGGCGTCCATCCACCGCCGCGCGCAGGGCGAGCGTCGCCGCCACCGTCGTCTTGCCCACGCCGCCCGAGCCCACGCAGATGAGCACGCGCTTGTTCGCGAGCGCCGTTTGCAGCGCCGTCATGCTCCCGCGCCTCCCGTCACCAGTGTCTGCAGGTGGCCCATCACCGTCTCCACCGCGTCCCGTCCGAAGCGCGGCACGAACAGCCGCGGCACCGTGTACACCGGCGCGTGAAGGTTGCGCTCCAGCTTCGTTCCCGCCAGCACCGCTTGCGAGGCCCGGTCATGGTGCGCCTTCGCCACCTTGAGCAGTTCCGGAGAGCCCGAGAGCGCTTCCAGGTCCGCTTCCGTGAAGCGCTGCGGAAACGCCTGGTTGAGCACCGCCGCGTGCGTGCGGATGTGCACCCGGTCGCGCAGCGCGCTGTGCAGCTCCAGCGCCTCGTTCACCGGCATCTCCTCCGGCAGCGCCACCAGCACCGCAGCCGTGACGCCGGGGTCCACCAGCAGGTCGCGCATCTTCAGCGCCTCGCGCGTCATCGGTCCCGGCGGCACCGTCTGCAGGAGCACCTGCGGCACGCTCAGGAAGGAGATGGCGTGGCCGGTGGCGGGCGCGTCCAGCACCACCGTGTCGTACTTCCAGCGGCCGTCCGGCAGCTTCTCCTGGAGGTGGAAGAGGATCTTCCCCAAGAGGACCAGCTCCTGGAGCGACGGGATGAAGCGCAGGAAGTAGCGCACCAGCCGGTTCTCGAAGACCGTCTTGTAGAGGGTCTCGAAGCGCAGGACCATCAGGCCGTACTCGCGCATGGACTCCTGGGGGCGCACGTCCACCGCCCAGAGGTTCTCCTCCAGCTTCTTCACCTCCGGGCCGGCTTCGGGCAGCTCCAGGAAGCGGCTGACGCGCTCCTGCGTGTTCACCTCGCACACCAGGGTGCGGCGCCCGGCGCGGACGGAGGCCAGTGCCAGCGCGGCGGCGACGGTGGTCTTTCCCACGCCCCCCTTGCCGGAGACGATCCAGAGACGTTTGTCGAGCAGTCCGGGCATAAGGGCGCGCGAACCGTAGGGATGGCCCCCTGGAGAGTCAACGAGAGTCCACGACGGGAAACACCCATTGTTGCCCTGCTTGACACGTCGCGTTGGCCCCTCCCAGAGTGCGGCGTCTTCTTCCCGACGTCCCGCCCGTCCCCGGGGCCGAAGCCCGGCGGGCCAGGACCTGAACGGTTCCAAGCCATGCTCAAGAACAATCCGATGATGAAGATGCTCGTGGAGACGGGCGAGGAGCGCGTGGGCAAGCTCGCGCAGCAGCTGCTCTCCAACGAGAAGTTCGTGGCGGCGGTGCAGTCGCTGGTGTCGCGCTCGCTCGCGGCCAAGGGGACGCTGGACACCGCGCTGCGCACGGCGCTGTCGGCCATGAACCTGCCGTCCACCGCGGACCTGGAGCAGCTGCGCTCGAAGGTGGATGACCTGGAGCGGCTGCTCTCCTCCGTCGAGGGCAAGGTGGACACGCTCGTGGAGCACGCCGCTTCGAATTCGAACCCGAAGAAGAAGTAGCGCACGCCTTCCCGGGGGCATGGCCATGCGTCGCATCGCGTTCATCAACGAGAAGGGCGGCACGTGCAAGACGACGCTCGCGGTGAACACCGCCGCGTGGCTCGCGCTGACGAAGCACTGCCGCGTGCTGCTGGTGGACCTGGACACGCAGGGCCACGCGGGCAAGTCGCTGGGCCTGGATGTGCGCACGCTGCCCCGGAATGTCTTCCACCTGCTCACGGACCCGGATGTGACGCTCGCGTCCGTGATCCAGCCGACGGGCGTGAGCGGCCTGGACGTGGTGCCGGCGTACAAGGAGATGGCGGACTTCCCGGTGGTGGTCGCGCAGGATGCCCGCCGGGCGCACCGGCTGGCGGACCGGATGCGGGAGGCGGAAGCCGCGGGCTATGACGTCGTGCTGTTCGACGCGCCTCCCTCCATGGGGCTCACCACGCGCAACATCCTGGTGGCGGCCACGGAGGTGGTGGTGCCGGTGGCGCTGACGTACCTGGCGCTGGATGGGTGCGCCGAACTGGCGGAGACGGTGCGCCAGGTGGGCGAGTCCGAGGGACGTCCGGACCTGCGCGTCACCAAGGTGGTGCCCACGCTGTACCGCAAGACGGCGCTGGCGACGGCCATCCTGGAGCGCCTGAAGACGTACTTCCCGGACGCGCTCGCGGCCACGCCGCTGGGCTACAGCGTCAAGGTGGACGAGGCCCAGAGCCACGGCAAGACGGTGTGGGAGTACGCACCCCGGAGTCCGGGGGCGAGGATGCTCGCGGCCATCGCGGCGGAGATCCACGGCGGGCCCGCCCCGACGAAGCGGAAGCGGGCCCCCCGAAAGGTGGCCTGAGCGGCGCCCGGCGGTGGAAGCCGCTCGGGCACCGGAGGCCGCACCCGACGCCTACGCGGCGCCGGCGTCCTTCTTGTCGGCCTTCTCCACGGCGTCGAGCTTCTTCTCCAGCTCTTCCAGCCGCTGGGTGAGGGCCTGCATGTCGCGGCCCAGGGCGGGGAGGTTGCCGGTGAGGTTCTCCACGACCTGCTTCACGCGCTCATCCACGCGGCGCTGGAAGTCCTCGAAGGCGCGCTGGCTGGCCTTGAGCAGCTCCGCGGGGTTGAGGCTCGCGGTGGCGGCCTCCGCCGAGGTGCCCGGAACAGGCGCGGGGGCGGCGGCGGCGGTGGGCTCCGGGGTGGGTTCCGGCGAGCCGTCCTCGCGGCGCAGCAGCTTGTCCAACCGCTGCTCGGCCTCCTCGCGGATGGAGGCCACGCGCGGCGTGACTTCCTTCTGGATGAACCCGGAAATGGATTCGCCGGGGTGGCGGATGATCTCCCGCAGCACCGACAGCGGCATCTGGTTCTTCTTCTTCTCCTCCTCGAAGATGATCTGCGCCAGGGTGACCGAGGTCAGGTCTTCCTTCGTGCGGTTATCGACAATCCGCACCTCGGTTCCCTCCTTGATCATCGCGGCGATTTCATCAAGGGTGACGTACCGGCTCTCCACGGTGTCGTAGAGTTTCCGGTTCGTGTAGCGCTTGATGATCTTCGGCTCCTTGCTGCTGGGAGCGCCTGCTTGCTCGGCCTCGCTCATGTCTGTCGTCTCCGACCCCGGCTGCGCCTTGGCATTTACTGGTTTACTACTTGAGTTCCAAAGGGGCGAACCTCGTATCAAAGGGGTTCGAAGCGAGCAAGTTACCCGGGTCCGACTCGCCGCGCCCTCTTGGTGGGCCTATGCTCCAACTCCCCCCGGCCCGACCTCATGATCGTCCAGTGCGAACAGTGCCAGACGCGGTTCAAGATCCCCGACGAGAAGGTGACGGAAAAGGGGGTCAAGGTCCGCTGCACCAAATGCCAGAACACCTTTCGGGTCGCGCGCGAGCCCGCGCCTGACCTGAGGGCCCCCCTGCCAGTTCCGGCTCCGGCCGAGCAGGCGGACCCGTTCCAGGCGTTTGGTGCCGCCCCCGAACCCACCGGGGAGGTCACCCGTCCGGGCTCGGCCTACTACGCGCCCGGAGGCCCTGGAGCGCCCGGGGCGAGACCTTCCCCCGCGCGCTCGTGGGGTGAAGTCGATGTGGACATCGACGTGGACGACGCGCAAGCGGCTCCCGTCCGGGCCCCCGCCTCGCAGGGTGCCAGGGGGCCACTGACCCCCTTCGATGCGCCCACGGCGTCTCCTGGCATCGCGGCCCGGCGGCAGGTGGCCCCCGCTCCAGCGCCTCCTCCGGTGAACCTGTCCGGGCTGAACGAGGAGGATCCGTTCGCGGATTTCATGTCCGATGCTGGACCTTTGCCCGCGCCGGCCAGTGCTCCCCCCGTGGCCTTGCCGACATCCCGGCCGGTGGCCGCGACGGGGCCCGGTGTTCCGCCCAGGCCGTCGGTCACGGGCATGCGGTCGGTGCCCCCCGGGGCCTTCGCGCCTCCAGCCCCTCGGGCCGCGCCTCCGGGGGCGTTCGCGGCGGGGCCTCCCGGTGCGCTTCGTCCGGGTGCTTCACCGTCGCCTTCGGCTCCCAGCCCGTTCCAGGCAGGGCCTTCCGCGCCGCCGCCGGGCCTGGGGGCTTTCGGGGCCTCTTCCGCGCCGCTGGAGTTCGATGACTCCCTGGGGGATCCGTCCGCGCACGCTTCGGGGCCTGGGGCTTTCGCCTCCGGACCTTCCGCGCGTTCCACGGGCCCTGGTGCGTTCCCGGGGGCGTCCGACGCCTTCGGGGCCGGTGCTTCCGCGCAGCCTTCCGGCGTGGGTGCCAGGGCCGGCGCTTCCGCGCAGCCTCCAGGGCCTGGGGCCGGTGCTTCCGCGCAGCCTTCCGGCGTGGGTGCCAGGGCCGGCGCTTCCGCGCAGCCCCGGAGCGGACCCGCGCCGACGGGGCGACCCGCTCCAGTCGCGGCCGCCGCTGCCGACCCGCTCTTCGACTTCTCGCTGGACGATGCTCCCGCCGCCGCGCCGCCGGCCGCGAACACCGTCGTGACGGGCGCTCCGCATGGGGCACGCGCCCCTTCGCCCGCGCTCGCCGCACCGGCGCCGAGCTTCGAGTCCGAGGACCCCTTCGCGTCCATCGACATGGCCGCGCCGTCCCCGGACCTGTCCGCCCCCATCCCCGAGGACCCGCCGCCCGCCGCCGCGCCCTCGGAGGGGATGGGCGACCTGTTCGACTTCTCCGGCGGTGGCGCCTCCGGGGAAGAGGGGATGGCCGCCTCGGACACCGGGCGCGCAGCGCTGCTGGGGGACGTTCCCGCCGAAGCGGCGCCGGACTCGGACGGCATCTCCCTGCTGGGCGACGTGCCGGCCTACGACGACGGCGACCCCTTCAAGATCACCACGCCCCGCCGCGAGGTGGTGGACCTGGCCTCCATGCGCGGAGGGCCCGCCGTCTCGGTGACCAAGCCCTCCGCACGGCTGGAGGACGTGGGCATGCCCCAGCGCCGGCTGCCCGGCCGCGCGCGGAAGCTCACGGGCTTCGTCGTCAACCTCACCGTCGCCACCGTGCTGGTGGTGGCCCTGGGCGCCCTGGGCATCGTGTACCTGCGCGACGGGAAGGTGAACGCCTCCACGCTGTCCCCGGACCGGCTGCGCGCGCTGGTGATGCCGCCGGCCCACCCGTTCACCGCGAGCGACGTGTCCAACGGCCTGTACGCCACGCGCGATGGGCACATGCTCTTCGTCGTGCGCGGGGAGGCGGAGAACCGCACCGGCGCCGCCGCGTCCGTGCGCGTGCGCGCCGCCCTCTTCGACGGGGACCAGCGGGTGCGCTCGTCCGAGGGGCTCGCGGGCGCGCTGGCCACCCCGGAGGATCTCTACGCCGTCACGAACGCGGAGGCCGCCACCGCGCTGCGCCAGCGCCTGGACGCCGCCGCCCTCCCGGTGCCCCCCGGGGGCAAGGTGCCCTTCCTGGTGGTGTTCCAGGAGTATCCTGCGGACCTCGCTGGCTTCCGACTGGAAGTGACGCTGGAGCCCGCGCCCTCCTCGTCCACGGCGGACCGCACGGGGGAGTAAGGCGCCATGTCCACCCTGGAGGAGGCCCGCGCGCTCGCGCGCAACCTGCACGCCCTGGGCGGAGGCGCCACGGTGCGCCGCAAGGCCGCCGCGCGCGAGCTGGCCCGGCGGGAGCCGTTCGACACGAACGAGCTCATCGGCCACCTGCTGTCCCTGGCCCGCGCAGGCCAGGCCCCCGCCACCTGCGTGCTGTCGGACTTCATGGCCGCGCTGGATCAAGAGGCCGAGCACATCCCCCACGTGGAAGCGCTCCGGCGCATGGCCCACGTGCAGTCCCTGGAGGCCGTGGCGGACCTCTTCGCCCAGGGGCCCGCGCGCAAGGAGCTGGACGCGGACGCGGCGGCCCGGGCGGATGCGCTCGCGGCCAACCAGTCCCTGGGCCACTTGAAGCAGCAGGCGCGCCTCACGCGAGACCCGGACGTGCTGTCGCGCCTGGCCACCGTCAGCAACCCGGCCGTGCTGCGCAACGTGCTGCTCAACCCCCGCCTCACCGAGCCGCTGGTGGTGCGCATCGCCGCGCGCCGTCCCGCCCGTCCGGAGCCGCTGGTCGAAATCTGGAAGGCCTCGCGCTGGTCGGTGCGGCACGCGGTGCGCCGCGCGCTCGTCTTCAACCCGTACCTGCCGCCGGAGGTGGGCGCGAAGATCGTCCCGCTGCTCAACACCGCGGACCTGCGCGAGCTGGTGGCGGACGCGGGCCTGCTCCCCGCCCTGCGCCAGCAGGCCGCGCGCCTGCTCCTGGAGCCGGCGCCCGGCACCCCGCCTGGGCCTCTGGTGCTCCCGGACGGCGAGGAGTTCTGAGGCGACTCTAGGAGCGGCGGTCCTTGGAGGTGGGCTCGGTGAAGTCCGCGTCGGTGCTGCCCCGGCGCGAACCGGGCAGGGTCTTCACGTCCACCAGGTCCTGTCCGCGCGACGCCTTGCGGAAGGAGTAGACGAACTTGCCCATCGCGTTGCCCAGCTGCCCCATCCGTGCGGCCGAGAAGACCACCAACAGGACGAAGCCGAGGACGATGAATTCTCCAGCACCCAGCATGCTTCGGACACTGCAATAAACCCTCCCGGGAGGCAAGCCGGGCGCACGTCCACCCCCGGACGCCCGGCCTCCGCGACAGCTGCCCCGGCTTCCGTTCCAGCGCAGACTGCGCGCCCATGCTCCTGCTCGCTCACCGTGGTGCCAGCGCCGATGCCCCCGAAAACACCCTGGAGGCCTTCACCGAGGCCGTGCGCCAGGGCGCCGACGGGGTGGAGCTGGACGCCATGGCCTGCGGCTCCGGCGAGGTGGTGGTGTGCCACGATGAGCGCCTGGAGCGACTGGCCGGCCAGCCCTGGGAGGTGCGCACCACGCCCTGGTGGAAGCTGCGCCGGGCCGACGTGGGCTCCTCCCTGGGCTACGCCCCCGCGCGCATCCCGCTGCTGGAGGACGTGCTGGACGCACTGCCCGCGCACTTCCTCGTCAACATCGAGCTCAAGTGCGACCGCTTCGATGACGGAGGCCTGGTGGAGAGCGTGGCCCGGCTGGTGGCCGAGCGGGACCTCGGCCGACGGGTGGTGCTGTCCAGCTTCAACCCGCTGTGCCTCTTCCGGCTGGCAGCGGTGGCCCCCACGCTGCGCAGGGGCTTCCTCATCGACCCGGACAAGGCCTGGGCGCCCCAGGCGTACGTGGTGAGCCCGCTGGTGTCCTCGCACTCGGTGCACCCCTTCCACGAGGCATGCACGCCGGAGCGGGTGAGCGCATGGCGGGAGTCGGGACTGAGTGTGGCGGCGTGGACGGTGGATGAGCCCCAGCGCGCGCGGGAGCTGCGCGAGCTGGGCATCTCCTACCTCATCACCAACCGCCCGGGACGTGTGCGCGAGGCCCTGCGCACTCCCGCCCCGGACGCGGTGAGCGCCTAGAAGTCCAGGCCCAGCGTGGTGTTGAAGGCGACGACGGAGGGCAGGTCGCGGCTGGCCTCGCCCGTCACGTCGAAGCTGCCCAGGCTCGTCACGGAGAACTCGGCGCCCAGCTGCAGCGCGCCGCCGATGAAGCGCGCGCCCGCGTAGAAGCGCGGGGTGAGGTTGTCGCCCGCGGACACCCGGGCGTACGTGCCCGCGTTGCCGTTGGCGAGGGTCGCCCGCGAGTCGTCGTCCTGCGACTCCTCCAGCGTCAGGTTGGGGTTGAAGATGAGCGTGCGCGACGTGGCGCGCACGAAGGCCAGGTCCAGGCCGCCGTAGGGCGTCAGGGTGATCATCCCGCCCAGCGGGAACTGCTTGCCCACGCCGATGTCCAGGCCCGTGGTGGTGAGGTCCAGGTCGTGCGCGCCGAACAGCTTCGTCACGTGCAGGCGCACGCCCACGTCCGGCAGGTACGTGAAGCCCTCGTTGACGGCCCACTTCAGCTCGCCCATGGCCGTGACCATGCCGCTCTTCTCCACCCAGCCCACGCGGCCGCCCAGCTCCAGCGAGAAGGGCAGGCCCTTGCGGACATGGACGGAGGGCAGCAGCACGGAGCCCGGCTGCTCGCGCTCCGTGGGCAGGAAGACGCTGTCCGGCAGCGACACCACGGACAGCTCCGCGTTGAACGCGTAGCCCGAGTGGCCCGTGGTGCGGGGGGGCATCAGGTTGGCGGAGTTGATGACCGCGCCGAACGTGCGCGCGAAGGCGCGGAAGTCCGCGCTCGCCAGCGCCGCTGCGTTGTCCTGCCCGAACCTGTCGATGCCGAACCGGGCAATCTGCAGGTCATTGTCGTCCGCGTGGGCAGCAGCCCCGGACAGCGCCGTCGCGAGGACCAGCCACCGACTGAACGTCCGCATTGGGGATTCACGCCTCCGGGACGCGTGCCGGCCAAGCGGGCGCCCACCTGCGAGGACCCTAAATCGGCCATCGGTAGAGCGTCAACAAAACGGGCGGCCCTCCTCCAAGAAGCCCCTCCCGTGTGTGGGAGGGGCGTCACTGGAAGCAGGCCGCCCTGTTCAGGCGCCGGCGTAGGGGCCGGGGACTACTGCTGGCGCGGCTTCACCGGCGTGGTGGCCGCGGCGGCGGGCGTCGCCACCTTCTGGGCCACCTCCGCCGGACGGCGGCGGATGACCAGGGTGCGGCGGCTGGCGAACTCGGTGCTCTCGCGGGCCACCACCAGCACGTTGTTGTTGCCCTCCTTCAGGGCGAAGTCCGCGGTGAACTTCAGCGTGTGGGGCTCGCCGCCCTTGGGGTCCACGGCCTTGAAGTAGACCTTCTGGTCGTTGACCAGCACGTAGACGTCCAGGAGGCCGTTGGGGTCCTTCACCGCGCCGGAGAGGGTGAACTTGTCGCCGTTCACCACCACGCCGCCGTGCGAGGGGTCCACGTCCAACTTGATGTCCGGCGGCTGGTGCGTGGTGGTCCACGCCACCGTCTTGGGCGCCACGGCCTTGCCCGTCTTCACTTCCTTCGCGTCCTGCGTGCGGACGAAGGCGAAGCGGTCCTTCTCCAGCGCGACCTTGTAGTAGCCCTTGGTGGTGCCCTCGAGCGCGAGCGTCGCGCCCTGCGGCAGCTTCGCCACGGCCCGGGCGTCCGGGGTGGGCGCGCCGAACAGCTCCGCCTTGTCGTTGAGCTTCACCAGGCCCTTCTTGGCCTCCAGCGTCGCGACGGGCGCGTCCTTCACGGGCAGCTGGAGCTTCTCCAGCACGAACTCCTCCAGGGGCTCGTCCAGGATGGCCAGCTTCAGCGGGAAGGTGTCGCCCTTGTAGCCCTTCTTCAAGGACACCTGGAAGCGCGCCGTCTTCGTCTCGCCGGGCTTGATCTCCCCCAGCTTGAAGCGGCCCTTCTCGATGAAGACGTTCGCGTCGCCGCCGTTCTTGATCTGCGCGAACGAGTCCAGCGCCGCGCCCGCGCCCGTGTTGGTGACGTCCATCACCACGGTGACGTCCTCGCCGCGCTGCACGACGCCGTCGCCGTTGCAATCGGCGCAGTCATCCTGCACCTGCCAGTTGAAGGCGAACGTAGGGCGGGGCAGCTCCACGAAGGACAGCTCCGACACCAGCGTGTCGCGCAGCGAGCCGTTGTCGTCGAACAGCTTCACCTTCACGTCGTCGCGGCGGCTGGTGAGGTCCTTGGGCAGGCGCACCTGCACCTTCCAGGACTTCTTCTCCCCCGGCGCGATGGCGCCGAAGAGGAACTCGCGGCGGTCGAGGAACGCGTTGTCGCTCTCCGTCCAGCCACGCACGCGCTTGAGCGGCTCCGTGCCCTTGTTCTCCACCTGGATGACCATGTCCAGCGCCTCGCCGGCGGCGATCTTCGCGTCGTTGCCCGGCGAGAAGCTGGCGTCCACCAGCACGTTCTTCGGCGTCGGACCCGCGCTCCAGTCCACCCCCAGCGCCGCGATGGCGCTGTTGATGCGCTGCTCCTCTTCGTTGCGCTTCTGCTCCACGAACGCCTTGCCCTGCTTGATCTGCTCGGTGCGCTTCACCGCCGGCACGCGCAGGACGAAGTCGCGGGCGAACTGCACCTCGAAGTCCTCCTTGATCTCCTCCTGGGACTCCGCGTCCAGCTGGTCGTCCAGGTCCTCGCCCTGGCCCGCGACGTCCACGTCCAGCAGCGGATCATTCTCGCCGTGCGCCTTCTTGTCCTTCTCCTTGGCGCCGGGCTTGGCCGCGACCTTCTCCTTGGGCTCTTCCTTCTTCGCGGCGGCCTGGGCGGCCTTCTCGTCCACCTTCAGGTACTTGAGGCTGGTGCCCGGCTTCTCGCGGTCCAGCACCTCTTCGCGCTTCTTCGCGACGGTGGTGGAGTCCGGGTTGCCGAAGTGCTGATCCAGGTCCGCCTCGCCCATGGACTTGCGGGGCGCGAACACGTCCACGCGGTCCGCGGTGACGCGGGTGGGGATGAGCTGGATGTCCGGGACGATGCCGACCTCCTGGATGGAGAGGTCGCCGGGCGTCAGGTACTTGGCGATGGTCAGCTTGAGCGCGCTGTCGTCCGGGAAGTCGTAGAGCACCTGCACGCTGCCCTTGCCGAACGTCTGCCGCCCGATGATGACCGCGCGGTCCAGGTTCTTGAGCGCGCCCGCGACGATTTCAGAGGCGGAAGCGCTGCCGGCGTTCACCAGCACCGCGATGGGGTAGGACTCCTCGCCCTCCGTCATGCGCGCGCGCTTCTCCTCGCGCAGCTTGTCGGACAGGCCCACGGTCGCGACGATGGTGCCCTTGGACAGGAACGTGTCCGACACCTGGA
Organism: Corallococcus sp. CA047B; assembly: GCF_003612065.1. NCBI lineage: Bacteria > Pseudomonadati > Myxococcota > Myxococcia > Myxococcales > Myxococcaceae > Corallococcus > Corallococcus sp. CA047B. The sequence goes on along the minus strand of NZ_RAWD01000223.1, from coordinate 2,035 downwards.
TGGCCTGCTCCAGCAGGCCGCCCGGGTTGCCGCGCATGTCCAGCACCAGGCCCTTGAAGCCGCCCTTGGCGTCCGCCTGCTTGCGCATCTCCGTCAGCGCGGACTCCAGGTCGCGCGTGGTGTTGCCCTGGAAGTTCTTGAGGCGCACGTAGCCCACGCCGCCCGCGAGCAGCTTGTGCTGCACGCTCTCGATGGAGATCATCGCGCGCGCCACCGTCATGGCGCGGGGCTTGTCCCAGCCGTCGCGCTCCACGGTGATGGTGATGCGGCTGTCCACCACACCGCGCAGCTTGGACACGGCCTCGTTGAGGTCCATGTTGACGGTGGACTCCTCGCCAATCTTCTTGATGCGGTCGTCCTTCTGGATGCCGGCCCTGGCCGCGGGCGTCTTGGGCAGCACCTTCACCACGGTGAGGTTGCCCTCCTTCATCTGGATGACGAAGCCCAGGCCGCCGAACTCACCCTTGGTGGACAGCTTCATCTCCCGGTACAGCTCCGGGCGCAGCAGCACCGAGTGGGGGTCGAGCGTGGACAGCATGCCGTTGACGGCCGCGTACTCGATGTCGCGCGTCTCCTCGATGGGACGCATGTTCTTCGACAGGAAGTCGAAGACGTCCTTGAGCGCGAAGGACATCTTCCACAGGGAGTCGACGTGGGAGATGTCGAACTCCTTCTGCTTGCCGTTCACGTTGACGTTGAGCTTGCCCGTCTCCGGGTTGCCGTCCACGAGCACGTCCGGGACGCTCTTCTCCACGTACTCCAGGGAGGCGATCATCATCTCCTTGGGCTTCACCCGCTTGGGGTCGACGTAGTTCTCCTTCACGTAGAGGATGACCTTCGTCAGCACGCGCAGGCTGTTGAGGTCGTGAGGCGCCTTCTCGCTCTTGGCGTTGGACGGCAGGGCGCCGTCCCAGGAGTCCTGCCCCGCCTCAGCCGCTCCCAGGGTGAGCGGGAGGGGCGCGCGGTCACTGCCCGCGAATGCCCAGGCCCCCAACAGAACGGCGACGGCGGTGATGCGGCGGAAGATACGCGGCATGCGGTTCATCCAAGCTGGGGCACTCTGGGCGCCCCGGGGTGATGCGTGAAAAGCCCTGTGAATCCGAACAGTTCGGCGTGAGCCAGGGTCCTGGTAGCGGCCGGGCAAGCCTAATCACGGCTTCCAGGTGCTTCAAGGCATGGCCATGTCACTAGCGTCCGAGAACGTCTGCCGCAGGCAATGCGTTCCCGGATCGCCTCACGGGTACGGACAGCCGGCCGTCCCCTTTATTTCGCCCCGGGTGGGCCTCCGGGCGCCGGGAGCGCATCCGGGGGAGGCGGCAGGTCCCCCGAGGCGCGCAGGCCCCGGTACATCAGGGTGCCTCCGATGATGGCCACCGGGAGGAAGAAGGTGTTGAGGATCGGCACCCAGAGCAGCACGTAGACGCCCGCGCCGAAGCCCATGCACAGCGCCCGTCGCTCGCCCAGCATGCGGCGCACCTGGGCGAAGGGGTAGAGGTGGCGCGTCATGGGGGCGGCCAGATGTTCAGCGGCCATCCAGAGCATCGTCCACAGGCTGGCAAGGACGGTGAACGCGATGCTGCCCAGGCCCGGGACCAGGTTGAGCGGCAGCAGCACCAGCAGCCCCAGGAACAGCAGGGCCATGCGCGCCAGGGTGTGCAACAGCCCTGTCGTCAGCCCGCGCAGGAACGAGGCGGGGGACACGGTGGCGTCCGCTTCCCCACACTCGGCCTCGGTGGCTTCCGACAGCGGGTCCTGGAGGGGGGCGAGCAGGAGGGGCGGCACCACGTTGGCCCCCACCACCCAGGCGACCAGGGAGGCCAGGATGAGCGCCGTGTACCAGCCGGTGCGGCCGTACCAGGAGTCGGGCCGGTTCCAGACGGACTCCAGGAGGCCGGGGGCGTACCGGTAGAGCAGGACGCCCAGCGCCACCAGGGTGAGGGCGGTGATGGCCGCGCAGAGGGCGGACCAGAGAAAGAGCCGGCGCGAGCGGAAGACCAGGCCGAAGGCGCGACCGAGCAGCCCCACACCCTGGAAG
>NZ_RAWD01000222.1:0-16462 GCF_003612065.1 Corallococcus sp. CA047B | reverse complement strand
GCGGGGGACGTTGTGAGGGCGCGGGCCGTGCTGTCAAGGCACTCCAGCAGGGCCTGTTGCTACGTTCACTTGCCGGATCCAGGCAGGTTTGATTCATGCTGGGGGCATGTCCGCGACCAAGCCCCGCGCCGCATCGATGTACGTCGACCTCGACCGCGACGCGTGGCGGCAGCTGCGGGCCTCCACCCCCCTGACGTTGACGGCGGAGGAGGTGGAGAAGCTGCGGGGCCTGGGCGAGCGGCTGGACATCGACGAGGTGGTGGACGTCTACCTGCCGCTGTCGCGTCTCCTGCACCTGCAGGTGGCGTCGGCGCAGTCGCTGTGGGCGGCGCAGCAGGCGTTCCTGGGATATTCGGGGCGCAAGGTGCCGTTCATCATCGCCATCGCGGGCAGCGTGGCGGTGGGCAAGAGCACCACGGCGCGCATCCTCCAGGCGTTGCTGGCGCGCTGGCCGGATCATCCGCGCGTGGAGCTGGTGACGACGGACGGGTTCCTGTTCCCCAACCGGGTGCTCGCCGAGCGCGGCATCATGAACCGCAAGGGCTTCCCGGAGAGCTACGACAGGCGCGGGCTGGTGCGCTTCCTCGCGGAGCTGAAGGCGGGGAAGGAGGAGGTGACGGCGCCGGTGTACTCGCACCTCGTCTACGACATCGTCCCGGAGGAGGCGCTGGCCATCCGCCAGCCGGACATCCTCATCCTCGAGGGGCTCAACGTCTTGCAGACGGGGTTGGTGGAGGGGGGGCAACTGCCGCAGACGTTCCTGTCGGACTTCTTCGACTTCTCCATCTACGTGGACGCTCTGGAGACGGACATCCGGCACTGGTACGTGGAGCGCTTCCTGCACTTGTGGGAGACGGCGTTCCACGACGAGCGGTCCTTCTTCCGGCGCTTCACGGAGCTGACGCGGGATCAGGCGGTGGCCCGGGCGGCGTCGGTGTGGGCGGAGATCAACGGGCCGAACCTGGCGCAGAACATCGCGCCCACGCGCTCCCGCGCGCGGCTCATCCTGGTGAAGGGCAGCGACCACAAGGTCCGCCGCGTGCGCATGCGCAAGCTGTAGGCGGCAATGGGAAACACAGACATGGCTCCACGAATGGGTTCGCTCTGGGACGCGGTGGGCAACACGCCGCTGCTGCGCATTGGTTCACTCAGCCGGCGGACGGGTTGCGACATCGTCGCCAAGGCGGAGTTCATGAATCCCGGCGGCAGCATCAAGGACCGGGCCGCGAAGGGGATGATCCGGCGCGCGGAGGCGTCCGGGCAGTTGAAGCCCGGGGGAACGATTGTCGAAGGCACGGCGGGCAACACCGGCATCGGCCTGGGTTTGTTGGGGCGCGAGCGGGGCTACCGGGTGGTGGTGACGATGCCGGACAACCAGGCACGGGAGAAATACGAGCTGCTGGAGGCGATGGGCGTGGAGGTGCGGCGCGTGCCGGCGGTGCCCTTCTCCAATCCGTCCCACTTCTTCCATCAGGCGCGCGTGCTGGCGGAGGAGCACGGCTGGGCGTGGATGAACCAGTTCGAGAACACGGCCAACGGTGACTACCACTACGAGACGACGGGCCCTGAAATCTGGGAGCAGGCGGAGGGGAAGGTGGACGTGCTGGTGGCGTCGGTGGGCAGCGGCGGGACGTTGTCCGGGACGAGTCGCTACCTGAAGGAGAAGAACCCGGCGCTGCGCGTGGTGCTGGTGGATCCGCCGGGGTCGGGGCTCTACAGCCAGGTGCGGAGCGGGAAGCTGGAGACGACGGGGAGCTCCATCACGGAAGGCATCGGCATCATGCGGCTGACGGAGAACTTCCGGCAGGCGCGGGTGGACGAGGCGATGCGCCTGGAGGACCAGGACATGCTGGAGATGCTCTACCACCTGGCCCGGGAGGACGCGTTGGTGGTGGGCACCTCCGCGGCCATCAACGTGCGCGCCGCGTGGGAGGTGGCGCGGCAGCACGCGGGACAGGGGCTGCGCATCGTCACGTTCCTGTGTGACCACGGCAGCCGCTATGCCTCCAAGGTGTTCAACCCGGAGTTCCTGGCGTCGAAGCAGCTCACGGTGAAGCCGCTGCCGGTGGGCTGAGACTCCGGGGAGGGAAGGGGACGGGGACACGCTCAAGGAGCGTGTCTGGATGCGCCGTCCCCTTCTGTCACGGAGCTCCCACCCGGCCGCGCTACCGCGGACTACGGCTCCACTGGCCGCTGCGTCTGGTTGGAATCGAGATAATCCCACGGCCAGGAGTCGGCCGACGTGCCCTCCTGCAGGTAGTTCATGGGGTGCGCCGGATTGTATTTGTAGCTCTTCTCCATCTCTCGCTCGAACACGAACATCTGGTAGGCCGTGTACAGGCTGTGCTGGTGGTTCAAGTTGTAGATTCTGGAGGGAAGGGGCGCGACGGCACGGGTGGGCAGCGGCAGCAGTTGGCTCTGCCCATCAATGTAGGCTGGCTTGATCCTCGTCATGACCAGAGGGGTCATCTCATTGAGCAACCGCTCCAGGTCATTGTTCACCGCTTCGTACGTCGCATTGGTGCTCGCGCCGATCTGCCGGTGGTGCTGATGGCTGCTCACCTCGGCGACGTAGAAGTCGCGCAGCGCCTTGAGCGTCCAGGCCTCGCTTCGGGCCCGGAGAATCGTCTCGCGGCAGCCAAGCCCATGCAGCGCCCACTCGTGGGAGATGATCAGGAGCATGCCGCCCGGATGTGAGGTGGCCTGTCCCCTCATCGCGATCAGGACGCGGATCCGCACGTCGCGGGCCATGTCGAACCCGGCGAGGTCCCGGGTGAGCCGGAGGAGCGAAATCCAGGTGCCGCCCGGCGTCGTCGTGTCGGAAGGGTCCCTCACCTCGATGATGCACTGGCCATCGATGCCGTTGGTGGCGGTCGGATGGACCTCGATGATCAACGGGACCGCGGCGCTGGGGCCGGAGAAGGGCTCGATGACGGACTGACGGAAGACGCTCGAACTTTCGAGGATCTGCGTCAGTCGTGGGTAGAGCGCCGTGATCTGCGAGTAGCCCTCGATGAAAGGCCACTCCGTCGCGGGCGACTGCTCGTCCGAGACCTCCGGGGTGGAGGTCGCGGAGCTGCCGCGCCTGGCGCCAGAGCGGTTGCGAACCGCGACCTGGGATGGACCCACGTCCACCTCCATGCCAGGCGAGCCGCGGACCGCGTCGATGGTCTGCCTCAGGTCCAACTGCTCCAGCGGCGACGCCTTCGAGCCCGAAGCCAGCGACTCGCCGCCGAGCTGTGCGTTCAGCAGCCGCTCCTTCCACTCCTGGTTCTTCGCCGGGGCCTTGGAGGCGGGGAAGGCCTTGTCGATCTGCTCGTTCAGGACGGCGGAGTTGCGGCTGCTCTGGGCCGACAACGCGAGCTTCGTGGCCATCTCCCCGAAGGCCCGCGCGGTCTCCTGGTTGGAGGTCATCGCCGCCAGGGCGTTCTTCTGGTTCTGGTCCAGGCCCGTCAGGTTGGCGAAGGGGCTCACCTGACCGAGCGCGGTCAGCAGCGAGCCCACCCCCGTGGGGTCCGGCGCGGCCGGTGCGTTCTGGATGTTGACGATGGGCTGCGGGAGCGAGGTGGGCGTGGTGCTCTGCGGCGTCTGGTAGCGGCTGTCCGTGCTCACCGGGTTGATGGCGGTGGGCTCGTCCGTGGGCGACTGCTCCCATCTCCAGAAGCGCGTGTCATCAATGCGCTCGCAGGCGTTGCAGGCGCCGCGCACGGCCTCCGCGAAGACTCCGGGCGTGGGCACGCTCAGGCGGAAGACGGAGCCCTGGCCCCCTTCGCGCTCGGCCTCCGTCTGGTAGTGCTCCAAGAGCGAGGCATGGGCAATGGCCCCACTGCCGCCCTGGTCCGGGGTGCCCATCTCGTAGGTGGGGTCCAGGTTGAGACCACGGGCCACCGGGAAGACGAGGGAGTTGCCCGCGACCCCCAGCAGCCGGTTCTCCACCAGCGAGGCCAGGGAGCGGCCCAGCACCCCGCGTTGCGCATAGATGGAGTTGAAGTCGTCCTGCGCCAGATGGATGCGGTCCAGCATCATGTACCGACGGTGCGGCGTGATGCCGTGGCACCAGATGGCGTGGTGGTAGTACTCGAGGTTCTCCTGGTTGAGATGGTCCCTGAGCTGCTGGGCCAGCCGTTGATCCTCCTGCCAGGGGTTGCGCTGCTCCTCGGGCTTCATGGGCGTGGGCAGGAAGAGCTGATCCGCGAAGCCGATGTCGTTGCGGATGGCCTGGTCATTCACCAGCGTCCCGCTGAAGTGGGGCGTGCGGTAGCGCAGCGTGCCCCGGTCGAGCACGGCGAAGCTGCCCGACAGGCTCACGCTGGGGGCGCTCAGCCGCAGCCCGACAATCTGGCTGCGCTTGAGGTCCGCGGGGGTGCCGGAGAAGGGCTGCTGGGCCACCCCTGCCTTGAGCGCCTTCAGGTCCGTGGTCCGCGTGGTGCGCACGGAGACGGTCAACGGCCGGCCCGGGGCGTAGTCGGTGAGCAGGGTGCAGTCCAGCCGCAGGTCCTTCACCGTCGTCCCGTTCGCGAGGATGGCCTCGAAGCGAAGCTGCTCGACGAAGTTGCGGGCGAGCGCGGGGGCGTGTTGCGTCTGGAAGGCGCGCTCCCGCTCCTCGATGGAGAGCTTGAGGAACAGGTTGCGGATGCCTTGGATGTCCAGCCCCAGGAAGACGTGGCTCAGGGTGGCCCAGGCGGCCGCGTCAATCGTCCCATCCGCGTGATCCGCCGGACGGCTCAGCGTCAGGCGGAGCTGGAGCTCACCGGAGAACTCCTCGATGGACTCCTCGCTGAAGGGAAGGAACGTCACCGCGCCGGAGGGCTCCACGCGGCGGGGGAAGTCCGTGCCCTGGTAGTTCCGGGCAATGCGCTCCAGCGCGTCGAAGCCCTGACGCAGCTCCCGTCCCCGGGTCGTCTCCGCGGAGTAGAGCAGGTGCTCGGACAGGCACTCGCGCCAGCGCAGGATCTTCGCGTCCGTGAAGAGGCTCATCATCAAGGGGACGAAGAGACACTCCTGGACGTCCACCACCTGCTGCTCGATGACGAAGTGCCGGAGGATTTCGAAGTACTGGATGGTCAGCGCGTGACAGTGGTTGTGGTTGGCCACCACTTCGGTCTGCACGGAGAGTGATTCGCCCTGCTTCGCGCTGGTGACGACGGTGGCGCGCTGGCTGCGCACGGAGGACGTGGCCTGCATGGTGGCGTCACGCAGCCGGTTGTGCAGGCTGGACGTCATGTCGCGGGTGTTGTCCTGCCACGCGGAGGACGTCCCCGAGCCGCCGGAGATGCTGAAGCCGGTCGACAGCCCCACGGCCACGCCGTTCTTGCTGCCGCTGCCAGCGCCCCCCAGGCCGAAGGAGAAGCCTCGCGTCTTGGCCGAGCTGCCACCCCGCATGGACTCCTGGACGGTCCCACTGAGGATTTCGTCGATGTCGCGGTCTCGCGACAGGTTGTGCGTCAGGCCCTCTTCGGCCACCGTGGCCTCGTCGCGCGAGGCCCCGTCCTCCCGGTTCCAGTCGTAGATGACGAGCTGCTTCTTCTGACCGGGGGCCAGCGGCAGGGAGTAGAGCAGGTCTCCCATCGAGTAGCCGTCCGCCTTGAAGGTCTGCTTGAAGTGGAGCACGTGGCCGTGCGCCAGCGAGACGGCTTGATACAGCTCGTAGTCGGTGGCGTCGTCGTCCCAGCGCAGGGGGTTCTTGGTCCCCAGCGTCTGTCGCAAGGTGCGGTGGAGATGACGGGCGTAGCCGACCGGGTCGGAGGTGTCGCCATTCCACTCCCAGGCGGGCGCTTCGCGGATGGGGACGAGCTGGCCGCGCGGGTCCGTGGTGCGCACGATGGCGTAGTGGCTGAACTCCTCCAGCGTCCGGTTGGGGACCGTGAAGTTGACGCAGGAACCACCGATGTCCTGCGAATAGCTGGACTCGTTGGCGACGAGCTCCTCCGTGCCCGGCAGGCGCGGGGTCGGGTCATGGCAGGCGCAGTCGTCTTCACCGCCGCCATCCTCGGCCGTGCTCCCTGTCTCGACGACCAGCAGGGTGAACGCGGGGAACGTGCCATCCGCGTTGAGCGCGATGGGCAGTTCCTCCTCGGGACGGGAGGAGACCACCGCGTGGGCCCCGAGGAATGGCGCGTTGGGGACCACCACGGAGAAGTTGCCGCTGCTGTGCGTGGTGACCGCGGCGAGGGAAATCTTGAGAGGGGTGCTCGTCCCGTCTCCTCGCAGGGCCTGGAAGAGGATCTGCTGCCGCTTCAGCGCCCTGCCCGTGGGGTCCACCAGGCGTCCCTTGAGGACACGGGTGGCTGACGCGGCACTGGAGCCTGGGACGAGGACGATGGGCGAGAACGGCTCCACCTGCACCTTCACCAACGCCAGCTTGGCCGCCTGGCTCACGGTGAGGTGCGTGGGAGAGATGAGTCGGGTGGGCAGGCCGTTGGGGGTGCGCACCACGAAGGTGAGGGGGCTGGTGGAGAAGCGGCCGGTGACGGCGAGCTCCAGTTGGAAGGCGCCCGTGGGGCCCAGCAGGCGCTCCTGGTGGATGGGCGTGACCTCGCTGTCTCCGGCGATGGTGTCCGGACAGGAGACCTCCAGGGTGTACCCCGAGACGGAGCCGGCGGAGCTCTCCACCGCGCCCAGGACGGAGATGAACTCCACCTCCTGTTTCGGCGCGGCCGCGGTGACCAGGCGGGTCTGCTGAGAGGCCTCCAGCGTGGCCCGGGAAGCCGACGCAGGCTCCATGGTCGCCGTGACCTGCGTGCGCGGGGCCACCTTCACCGCGGGAGCGCGCGCGGGCAACTGGAGGATGACGAGCCGGTTCGCTTCCGCGGACTTGCTCTCCGCGACCAGCACCGCATTCAGCGCGGCCTTGTCGGCGAACGTGTGCTCCACGACGGGGGTCCCCGCGAGGAGGACATGGAGCGAAAGGGGGAAGGGAAGCGCGGAGGCAGTGATCTTCTGGAAGAAGAACCCACCCTGAGGGCTGGTGATCTCCGCGGTGAAGAGAGGCGCGTTGGGCGTCTGGCCCAGCACCAACGTGCAGGCTTCCAGGCTGCTGGGTTCCGAGGTCTCTAGCTGTCCATAAAGTTTCATTGGCGCATGAATTATTTCCGGCGCGCACGGGAAAAGACACAGCAATTTGTGCTCAAATGAATTTTTCAAAGCGTGAGAAATGTCTCAAGCAGGCTCTTCCTGGGGCATCCACGCCCGGTTTATGCGGTGTCAGCCATCTGTTCCACACAGCGTGAATGTGATTGACCTCCGGACACCTTGAGTCGCTCGATTTCCAAGGAGGTCTGGTGATTCGCCGCCAGAAGAGAGCCATCGAGAAGCGCGTCCGGTCGTCTATGCTGCGTGGCCTCTTTCTCCTTCGTGGAGCTTCGATGATGCGCACTCGGCTGGGTCTCTTGGCGTTGCTGTTCGTCGTGGTGCCCGTGATGGCGGTGGCCCAGGAGCCGGCGGCGCCCGTGGCGGTGGCCTCCAGTGACGAGGCGACGCATCAGGCGCTGCGCGCCATCAAGCAGGACATGGAGGACGCGCTCAACAAGCAGGACCTGGAGCGGCTGCTGTCGCACCTGCACCCGGACGTCGTGTTCTCCACGATGAACAACGATGTTCGCGTGGGCAAGGACTCCATCCGCGCCTACTACGCGCAGATGCTGGGCGGTCCGAACAGCGTCGTGAAGAAGGTGACGGCGAAGTTCGACGTCGATGCGCTCACCCGGCTGTATGGCAACGCGGGCGTCGCCTATGGCTCGTCGCTGGACCACTACGAACTGAGCGACGGCAGCGACATCGTCATTAACGGCCGGTGGACCTGCACGCTGGTGAAGGAGGGGGACCGCTGGCTCATCGCCGCTTTCCACTACTCCACCAACGTGTTCGACAATCCCCTGCTCACCAAGGTGAAGAACGCCGCGATGGGCTTCGGGGCCCTCGTCGCCGTCGGCGCCCTCGCGGTGGGCTTCTTCCTCGGCCGCCGGGGCCGCCGGTCCGCGACGGCCTGAGCCGCGGCTGTCAGCTCGCCACCTGCGCCGGGGCCGTCAGCGCCTGGGACTGTTCGCGTGGCAGGAGCACGAAGCCACTGAACCAGGCGAAGCTGTTGGAGACGAAGACGCCGCACAGCGCGAAGCCGCGCAGCACGTCCAGCAGGACGGCCCGCTCGGAGCTGTCCACCGGAAGGGCGTTGGCACCGGTGAGCGGCGCGCTTGGGGCGGAGTCAGACATGTCTCCAGCAGATGCCCGCGTCCTCCTCGCGTCATTGCGTGCACCCGCCCGCCTTCACGGCCGCACCCGGGTGATGCTCCCGCATCCCAAGCGTTCAGGAGGTCCTGAGCGCGGTGGACTGACGCAGGAAGGGCATCCTCCGCGGCAGCTTCTTCGCCCAGAAGGACTCGACCGAACGGTGGAAGAGGCGGAGCAGTGGTGCTCCAGGCCTGCCTTCCAGCGCGGCCAGCTCCACGGCGGACCGGTCGAGCAGCGCCCGCGCTCGCAGGTACTCCGTGAGCGCCCAGGCCCGCCCCGCTTCGGAGGTGAGCAGCGAGTCGAAGTCCGCCGGGTCATGCCCCCCGGCGCGCGCTTCGGCGGCGACGTCGGCGGGCACGTTGAAGAGCCCCTGCGCCAGGTCCTCGCGCAGGTCGCGCATCACCGAACACCAGCCCAGCGCCGCGAGCAGGGAAGGGGCGTCGTCCGCATGCACCCGCGCATCCGCGACGTGCAGCATCAGCTCCACCGACAGGCGGAACGTGGCCACGTGCTGTGCCTGGAGCGTCGCCGCGTCCGACCAGCGTCCGTCCCGCACCCGCTCGCGGTCCTTGCGCATCGTACGCACCAGCTCGAGCACCTGCGCTCGGGCCCGGTCATCCGACAGCTCCGTGAGCAGGGCCCGGCCCAGCGTGGTCGCGGTGTCATGGAACTCGAACGACGCTCCCGGGACGAGGGGCGCGCTCGTTTCAAGCCGCACGAGGAGCGCGTCGATGTGCTCCAGTGGCTCGCCTTCGACAGGCCGGTCTCCGTCCAGCACGTCGTCCACCAGTTGGAGGAAGCAGAAGCCCGCCCGCGCCCTGCGGGCCTTGCGCCAGCGCCCCACGGACTGCTGGTACAGCGCCAGCGCGATGAGCCCATAACGCGGGTGCCGGCGTGTGAAGCGGTACAGCTCCCTCGCGCAGAGGGCTTCCACCCGCACGGCTTCGAGGAAGCCCGCTTCCCGGGCTCGGGGCTCCACGACGCGCCACGTGCCCCACGCCAGCAGCGCGCCCGCGAACACGTCCACCAGGTGGTGCTCGTGGATGAACAGCGTGGAGGCCGCGATGGCCAGCGCCCAGAGCGCGAACACCGCCCGGGCCAACGGTCCGGAACGCTCGCGGTAGGCCAGCGCCGCCGTGCACGCGAAGGCGACGTGGAGCGAGGGCAGGTAGTTGCGCTCCAGGTTCATCGTGTCCGCGAGGTGGAAGACCTGCGTCCAATCCCCCGTGACGGCGCGCGGCGGCCACGCGACCTCGACTGGAAGCACGAGGAAGCACAGCGCGCCCACGACGGTCTGAGCGCACAGCGCCAGCGCGAAGGGGAGCATCTGCCGCCACGTCCGGAAGATGAACAGCGACAGCAACAACAGCACATCCATGCTCACGTAGACGGCGGCCCAGCCGGGGATGAAAGGGATGTGCTGCTCGAAGGGCAGGTCCACGCGCAGGCCGCCGGGATAGAAGCCCGTCACCCAGCTCGCGCCCCCGTAGACCATCAGGAAGAACAGCGCGAAGCCGCACGCGAGCGCACCCGTGCGTTTCAATTCGCCAGACGTCGGCCAACCGAAGAGCGCCGTGGAACCACTCATGGCGTCTTCTCCGGGAACGGACGCGGTCCCCTCCACATCTGGAGCCAGATGCGCAGGAACCCCGGACGCGGGACGCCCTCATCCACGTAGCGGCCCAGGTAGAGCCAGGGCACCTGGGGATGCGTGTGGTGGGCGCGATGGTAGTGATAGTTGAGGAACACCCAGCGCACAGGCGCGGCGACCCGCAGGTCCCACGCTCCCTCGCGCACGTCCAGCGGTGACCACGCATGGTCCGCGTACTGGAGCGAACTCCAGTTCACCGCGAACGCCGCGTAGCACAGCGCCCATCCGGCCAGCGTCAGGTCCAGCGCGTACGCCAGCCCCACCTGCACGGCCACCGTCCCCAGCACCTCGGCGCGGATGATGGCGCCCGGTGCCTCCTCCAGCCGCCCCAGGTACGCATCCGCGCCGGTCTGCTCCCCATAGCGCGTGCCCGGTCCGCGCAGCCGCTTCAACAACCCCGGCGCGAGCGCGAACACCAGCGCCCCCACCGGCACGAACACCCAGTAGATGCCGGTGAGGATGGCGTACCACTGAGCACGCTTGAGCCAGCGGTGATCGCCCGGCCGCAGGTAGTCGAACTGCTCGCGGTCCGTGCGGTTGTGTCGGTGGTGCGTCAGGTGGAAGGCCCGCTGCAACGTGAACGACGTCGGGAAGAACGTCGCCGCCAGTCTCCCGAGCCCGTTGTTCACGCTTCTCGCCGGATGCAGCACGCCGTGCGTCGCCTCATGCAGCAGCGAGAACACCGTGTTGTTCACGTACGAGAAGACCCCCGCCGCCACCAGCCGCACCGCGAGCGCCTCCGCGTGCGACGCCGTCCACAGGCACAGGGCCCCCGCGCCCATCGCCGCGACGAGCAGGGTCGCGTTGAGCGCGGCCGGGATGGGCGGGGCGTCATCGGAGCGCATCGGCCGGGTCCTCGGGCAGCCCGATGGCGAAGTCGATCAACTGGCGCATCACCGGATCCGCTGTCGCCGTGGCGACGTTGAAGCGCATCCCGTCCAGCACGGACAGGTCGCGGCGCAGGAACGACGTGTAGAGCCACCGCGACACCTTGAGCGCCAGCGCCGTCGCGCCCGGAACCCGCCCGCGCCGCGCGGCGACGGCCAACCGCACCGACACCCCCTCCGGCACCGGAGTCAGGCCCGCGAGCAACAACCCCCTCGCGCGGCCCAGGTCGCTCCGCACCGACATCAACGTGCCCCCGTGCAGCGTGAGCGTCACGCGGATGTGATTGCCCGACAGCGCCTTCATCAGCCGGTCACTCGCGCCGGTGCCGATGACCCGCGACGTGTAGCGCAGCCGCAGCGTGAATGGATCCGGCGTGTCCAGCGTGGGCACGTCCCTCAGTTCGCGGTGGTGCACCGTGCGCAGGTGTTCCAGATCGAACGAATTCGCCACGAGCGGCAGCCAGGGACAGCGCACCGTCACCGGCGGGCCCACGTTCCACACGTGCTCCGGGCCCCCCACGTCGGGAGGAGGGAAGAGCGCCGTGGGGCCGCTGAAGACCAGCAGCGCGCCGAAGCGCTCCTCCACCGGGAAGGCCTGGGGACCCGGCAGGTGGGAGACGTCCTTGCGACCTGGCACGGCGCGGCACCGGCCCGCCCCGTCGAAACTCCAGTGGTGCAGGGGACAGCGCAACAGCTCGCCCTGGACGGTGCCGTGCTTCAGGTGGGCCCCCAGGTGGGGACAGTGCGCCTCCAGCGCGTGCACCTGACCCGTCTGGCTCCGGAACATCACCAACTCGCGCCCGCCCACCTGGACGCCCCTCGCCTGCCCCCGCCGCAGGGACGCGGAAGGACCCACGAGGTACCAGGCGCGGGGACGCACGGGCCCGGGGAGGCGCGCCGCATCCCCCCCGGCCGGTACAGGAACAGCCATGGTGCTGGACCCTAGCGGACCCGGTGTCCCCAGGGCCACGGGGGGTTGGTGGAGTGGTAGCTTTACGCTCGGGTTCCTGTTTAGTCAGGACGCTGGCGGAACCGGGCGCGTCGTCCGAAGCGGAGCGGGTCCGGGAAGGGAAGGCGACATGGCAGGCGAAACGGCGGGCAGCGGACGGGGCGGCACGTTGCGAGGCGGCACGCTCCAGGTGGTGCAGACCCTGGCGGCGCAGGGCGAACCGGAGCGCGCGGCGCAGCTCTACGAGGAGCTGGGGGCCGCGCAGCGCGAGCGTCTGCGCAAGGAGGCCTCGCAGGGCACGGCGAAGGAGCGCCACTGGCTGGTGGACGTGCTGCGCCGGGCGCGCGACTTCACGGGCGCGGCGCGGCTGCTCGACGGCAGCGGCGACGACGTGAACGTGGCGGACCTGTACGCGCAAGGCGGTCAGCACGTGGCGGCGGCGGAGGCGTACCTGCGCGCGGGCGAGGTGGAGCGCGCCGCGGCGGCCTTCGAGCGGGGTGGGGCGCTGGAGCGCGCGCTGGAGGTGTACCGGGGCCTGGGCGCCACCGAGTCCATGGCGCACTGCCTGGTCCGCCTGGGCCGCCACTTCGAGGCCGCGGACCTCTACCAGAAGCTGGGACAGGCGCACGCGGAGGCCGAGGCCCTGGGCGGCGTGCTCGCGGAGGACCCGCGCTACGTCGAAGCAGTGCTGCGCACCTGCAAGGTGCTGGACGCGGGAGGCTTCACGCACCGGGCGCTCGCGGTGCTGGCGGACGCGCTGAGCAGCTCTGAATTGCTGCGCGTGGATCCGGTGCTCGTCACGGAGAAGGCGCGGCTGTTGCGGCGCATGGGATTGGACGTGGAGGCGGAGGCGCTCCTGGCGCGGCTGGCCGCGGGCGCGTCCGTGCCGGAGGCCAGCGGCTACCGCTTCCTCAAGGCCATTCCCATCTTCGGTGAGCTGCCGCTGGAGGACATGAAGGACCTGTACCGGCTGGCGCGGCCCGTGGCGGCGTCGCCGGGCACGGTGCTGCTGGAGAAGGGCGCTCCCGGCACCGGGCTGCTGGTGTTGCTGGAGGGCTCGGTGGATGTCTTCAGCGGCAACGAGTCCAACGCACGGCTCCTCAACACGCTGGGGCCGGGATCGCACCTGGGGGAGATCTCCCTCGTGCAGGACGGCCCGGTGTCCGCGAACGTGCGGGCGAAGACGTCGGTGCGTGCGCTGCGCATCACCCGCGAGAGCTTCCAGCACTTCCTCGCCACGCATGACACGGCGTCGCTGCACATCTACCGGCTCTTCACGCAGAGCCTCGCGGCGCGCGTGCGGGCGCTGAGCGGCTGAAGGCTTCTCGCGGTGGGGGCGTGCCTGCTCCCCCGGCTTGAGGGGAAGCACACCCGGCGGGAGGGAGCGCTGGGAGTGCTTCCGTTTCTCCCGAAGGAAGCAGGCGAGCGTGATGAGGGGGGCCTGTCAGGGTCACCCGGCCGCCCCCATCCTCCAAGCTGGACCTCCTGCTTGGAAGGACGCCCCATGGCTTCGATCGCCGCACTGAAGACCCAGGCTCGCGCGAACTGGCGCATGTGGTTGGTGCTTGCCTCCACGCCCATCGCTTCGCTGCCGCTCCTGGGCGTCAGTGGTTCGAGGCGCAGGAGGATTGGACTCTTCGCCCATGTGGCCTCGGGGGCCATCGGGCTGGGCATCCTGTCGCTGGCCTTCATGGGCCTGGGCCGCATCCCGAAGGGGCCCGGTCGCTTGTCAGGCAAGAAGGCGTGGAACCGGGCACCCAAGGACTTCCCCATCTCCGGCTCGATGGTGCCGGATGAGTTCTCCGCGTCGATGGCCTCCGGACACTGAAGCAGGAGGCTTCAGGGGCGCCGTTCGATGCCAATCGAGACCGAGGGTCCGGTGAGGGCATTCCCGGTGCCGTCGGAGAGCGAGACGATGCCCAGGCTCGCGGAGAGCACGGTGGTGCCGGCGCCGCCGTTGCCCTTGAGGAAGCTGCGCACGCCGAGTTCACCGAAGTTCCAGCCGCTGGCCGAGCCACCGCCCGCGCCGAAGAGGGACAGGCTGGGGGTGAGCGGCACCTGGACCTCGCCACGTCCGGAGCCGAAGCGGAACTGGTTGTCGCGCGAGAGGATGGAGGAGCTCCACGCGAGGTGGAACCCGTCGAGCGCCCCCAGCCGCAGCACCTGTTGGATGGACGGTCCGGCGTTGGATTCGCAGACGTTCTTGCCTTCGACTTCCTGGTACGTGTCCGGGTCGAGTTCGGGGAAGCACGCCTTCTGGCCGAACAGCGCCCCCGCGCCAATGCCCACTTCGAGGAAGTCGGTGGCGTAGGCGACGGCGACGTAGGCGGCGCCCGGCGTGTGGCGCAGGCCGGTGCCCAGACCGAAGCCTACCGGTTCGAGCTGGGCGCTCAGCACCACGGGGCTCTCTCCCGGCCGCCACGCGACGAAGGCGTCCAGCAGCAACCCGCCCGCGCGCGCGGAGCGCCCCAACCGGGTCGTCGCATCCAGCGCGAGGAACGGCCGGGCGTGGAAGCCGTAGCGCAGGTGCGGCACGCCGGGTTCGGGGAAGAAGAGTCGCGCCGTCACGGGCGCATCGGTGACGACGGCGGTGTCTCCCACGCGCACGCTCTCGCCCCGTCCCAGACGCGCGAGGGCGGAGTCCTCGCGGGACACGACGACCTCCAGCACCACCTCGCGGGCGTCCTGGGTGCGGACCCGGACGTGGGCGCCTTCGTGCACGCCCGCAGCGTCTCCGCTGGAGAGCGTCACGTCGCCATCCTTCACGGCGGTGACGGTCAGCCGCTGTGCCGCCGCGGGAGGTGTGGACGGCGGAGCGGGGGGAGGGGGCGCATTGGTGACGACGGTGAGGTCGCGCGCCGAGCCCAGCGCGGAGGCCAGTGAGTCGGGCTGGGGCTGCTCGGGCGTGGCGAGGGAGAAGGCGTGGGCCTCTTCGCGCTGCTCGATGGCGAGGAGCGACTGGTTGACGATGACGAGCCGCACGAAGCGCCGGCCCTCCTCGACGCGCCGCACGAGTTGGGGCGTGGCTCCGTCGAGCTTGAGCACGGCGATGCCACCGCGTCCGAGCGCGGCGTAGGTCACGCCCTGGTGCGCGACGGCATCCAGGACGGGGCCCAGGCCCAGGGTCTCCGCGGCGCGGGAGACAGGGGAGGCGGGGGCCTGGGCGACGATGGCGGAGGCGAGGAGGGTGGGAAGGAGCATGGCGAGGGGCTCTATAGCGCTCCCACCCTCCACCGTCCCTGGACTCTGGGTGACGTCTACTCGACGAGGAGCCGTTT
Source organism: Corallococcus sp. CA047B (assembly GCF_003612065.1). NCBI lineage: Bacteria > Pseudomonadati > Myxococcota > Myxococcia > Myxococcales > Myxococcaceae > Corallococcus > Corallococcus sp. CA047B. The sequence goes on along the minus strand of NZ_RAWD01000222.1, from coordinate 1,471 downwards.
CACGGGGGCCGGGTCCACGGCCACCATCAGCGGACGGGTGAAGTTGCTGAAGGACACCAGCGCCTGGCCCGGGGCGAGCCGGGAGACACGGTTCCACAGGCTCTCGTCGATGCTGCCCACGGTCTTCTGCATCCGGCTGATGACGGCGCCGTCGGTGATCTTGTGGATGATGAAGTTGTTGAGCAGGCCCAGCACCTCGTTGGGCAGGTGCTGCGGAAGCTGGGTGACGAAGACGAGCCCCAGCCACCGCTTGCGGCCCCGCTTCGCGATGCGCGCCACCTGTTCAAACAGCACCGGCATCTGCGTGATGCGGCTGGCGGACAGGAACTCGTGGGCCTCCTCGATGATGATGAGCACCGGAGTGACCTCGCCACCCTCGCGGTTGGCTTTTTCGTAGGAGAGTTCCTGTCGCTCCTGGAGGCCGCGCAGGATGTCCGCGATGACCAGGTTGTTGAGCACCGGCGAGTCCGTGTCCGACAGGTCGATGACGGACACACGACCGGGTGAGAGCATCGCGTCGTAATTCACACCCTCGGTGCCGGCCATGTCGAAGATGTTGAGGCGATTGAGGCGGCCCACCTTGCTCGCCAACGCCCTCCAGCTGATCAGGTTTCGGCTGGGCTGGGCTCGCACCTGTTGCATGACCTTCTTCGGGTCGGTCTTGAACACGCTCTTCAGCGGGAGCCCCTTTGACGAGAGGCTGGCAGAAGCCTCCTCCTCGTCCGCGGTGTCGCTGTCGTCCCTTTCGGCGGACCTCCCTCGGGAAGCGGACCGAGACCTGGGCCGGCCGTCGCTTCTTCCCTCATCGCTCAGGACGTAGAGATAGGCATTCACGACGTCCAGGAGGTGCTGGATGGTCATTTGCGGGTAGCCTGTCGCCATTTCGTCCACTTCCAGCGCCTCCCTGCGCTGGTCCTCGGTGGTCGGGAAGATCTTGAAGTCTTCCAACAAGACCTTCGTGACGTCGTAGGCCTTGAGGAAGCGCTCCTGCTGGGCGTCCGACATGTCGAGGATCTCCGCCAGCGCGTACGGCGACAGGCTGGAGAAGTTCAGCGAAAAACGGTGCAGAGGCTTGTGCTGTGGGTTGCGGGTCTCGCGACCGACGAGGTGATGGACATGCAGTTCCTTCACGCCTTCGGGCTGCTTGCCCCTGCGCTTGAGGGCTTCGAGCATCGCCGGGTGGGTCGTGGGCTTGTTCACGTGCGTGTACTCACCCTCCACGTCGAAGACGATGGTGGCGATGCCCGACTGCTGCGCGCGGTGGATGAGCGTCGCCACCGTGGTGGACTTTCCACCTCCCGTCGTCCCGATGATGCCGGTGTGCCGTGGGAGCACGGCCTTGTCCCGGGGATTGAGGCGGGCCTCCATCTTCTCGTAGCCCACCACGGAGCCAATGCTCAGCTCGCCCCCTACGCCCAGGACCTTGGCACTCTCCTGCTCATCCAGGATGAAGACGGGGCTCTGGGGGCGG
>NZ_RAWD01000221.1:0-16494 GCF_003612065.1 Corallococcus sp. CA047B | reverse complement strand
CCGTCGTCCCGCCCCGCGTCCACGGGGTGGGATCCGCGTACGTCAGCGCGGGCACCTCCAGCGTGCCCTCCGCCTTCGTCCCGCCGCTGTCGCACGCCGCCAGCGCTAACGCGCAAAGCCAGACGGCGCGCCTCACCGGACGCCCGCCACGCCGAAGGACACCGGAGCCGCCAGCGTGTACGGACCCTCCGTGATGCGGTTCTGCACCAGGTACGCGCTCAGCACCTGCACCGACAGCGCCTGCCCCGCCGCGTCGCGGAGCGTCCGCCAGGAGCCGTCATCCAGTTGCCACTGCAACTCCGACGTCAACAGCTCCACCGGGCACTGACGCCCCGGCACCTGCACCTTCACCCAGTACAGGTCGCCCGTGTACGGGGGCAGGTGCGCCTCCGCGGTGGGGAGCACCTGGTTGCCCAGCCACGCGAGCACCGAGCGTCCCGTGTCGCGAGGCCGCGCCACCGGAGAGGGCCCCGTGCGTCCCGGCCGCTGCAACGACGCGCGCAGGGGGGACGTCCACTGCCACAGCGGCGCGGCGTCGGTGGACAGGTACGTCTGGTGGGCCTCGGGCGACACGATGGTCACCGCGCGCGAGCTGTCCTGGGCCTTGTTCTGGGCATCCACCAGCGTGCGCCACGCTTCGTCCGTGGCCCCACCGGCGTACAGCGGCTCGCCACACTCGGGCGTGACTTCGTCGTCGCCGGAGCAGGCCGTCAGGCCGAGCAGCGCGACGGCGGCGGTGCTCCACAGCAGGGAGGGCGTCTTCATGGTCGGGAGTCCTCGCGCCGCCGGCCGCGGCGCCACAGGGGAAGCAGGAAGAGGAACGGCAGCAACGTGGTCGCGGGCGCGGCGGCGCAGCCCGACTTGGGGGGCGGCTTGGGATCGTCACCGTCGGGAGACGTGCCCGCATCGGAAGGAGGCACCACACCCGCATCGACCGTGGACGTGCCTGCGTCGGGCACGCCCGCGTCGGGGATGCCATCCGGGTAGAGCGGCGCGCCAATCGTCTCCGCGAGCTGGGGCCAGCGCGACGGGCACAGGTCCCGCACGGGCGTGCCGGCCGGACACTGGTGGCTGCCCTGGATGTTCTCCAGGCTGAAGAGGGGCTCCCAGGTGGTGCCGTCGTCGTGGCTGCGCGCCAGCGACCAGTCATGGAGCCACGGCGAGCCGCAGCCGTAGAGGACCTCGCCCACGCGCGTGACGCAGGCGTTGCCGGTGGGCAGGGTGAGCTTGTCGAAGGCCCCTCCCGCCTGACTGCGGAAGAAGGAGTTGTAGGTGGACACCCACGCGGTGCCGCCATCGGAGGAGACGTCCATGTTGACGAACACGTCGTCGATGCCGCTGCCCGAGCGCGCGGTGAAGGTGCGCCCGCCGTCCGTGCTGTGGAGGATGTGCGTGGAGCCCTGCGCGGACACTCGCGCCCAGACGCCCTTCGCGTCCACGGGGTCCGTCGCCGTCACCACGAAGTCGAACGGACGCACCAGCTCCGGAAACGTCTGGGTCGCCTCCTCCCACGTCTCGCCCGCGTCGTCGCTGCGGAACAGGTACATGCGCGTGGTGTCGGACGCGGACACGTAGAGCGTGCTCGGGTTGGCGGTGGACACACGCACCGCGGAGAAGAGGATGCCCGCGCGTTGCAGCGGCAGGGCGCGCCACGTCTCCCCGCCATCGTCGGAACGGAACAGGCCATTCGTCGCGGACGTGGAGCGGCCAGTGGCCGTGTACATCACCGCGTCGTCGGTGGGGTGCACGGCGAGCCCCGTCACCCAGGTGTCCTTGAAGGAAGGGTGCGCGGACCACGAACACGCGCCGTCCTTCGAGCGCAGGAGCGCGTTGCCGGTGGCCGCGAGCAGCTCACCCGAACCACGCCAGACGAAGGACTCCGGGCGCCAGCCGCCATACCCCATGGCATCCGGACACACCCACCGCCACGTCTGCCCGCTGTCGCGCGAGATGACCGCGCCGAACGTGGCCCCCACGAAGTAGTCCTCCGGGTGCCCGCGCCGCAGCGTGACGTTGGACGTCTCCGGCAGGCCCGCGTGCGCCCAGGCCGTGCCCGAGCCCAACAGGACGGCCACCGCCGCCGCACCCCATCCCCCCGTGATTCGTGGCTTCTTCATCGCGACGCTCCGGGGTTGGACCCCATGTGCCCCCACGATATCGCCCAGCCCGGCCCTGCATAGCGACGCTTGCGCTTTGAACGCTACCACACCGCGTCCCGCCTCCCCGCGCGGAGGGCAGGCGACCGGAGTCCTCCCCCGGAACCCCAAGGACGCCCAGGGCCCGTCAGGGTGACGGAGGCGCGATGCACTTGTTTTGTTAATGCAACTTGGTTACTAAAACTCCAGTCCCTTCCTGCCTGGAGTCCCGTCATGCCGAAGTGCCACCGCCTCCCCCTCGTGTTCCGCAGGCCCTTCGTGGAGGGCGGGCCGTGACGAAGCCGCAGGACGCGCGGCTGCCGGTGACGGTGCTGTCGGGGTTCCTGGGGGCGGGGAAGACGACGCTGCTCAACCACGTCCTGAACAACCGCGAGGGCCTGCGGGTGGCGGTCATCGTCAACGACATGAGCGAGGTGAACATCGACGTGAAGCTGGTGAAGGGCGGCGCCGCGCTCAGCCGCGTGGAGGAGAAGCTGGTGGAGCTGTCCAACGGCTGCATCTGCTGCACGCTGCGCGAGGACCTGCTCCGGGAGGTGGCGCGGCTGGCGGAGGCGAAGCGCTTCGACTACCTGCTGATTGAGTCCACCGGCATCTCCGAACCGCTGCCCGTCGCGGAGACCTTCACCTTCGAGGACGCGGAGGGCCAGAGCCTGTCGGCGCTGGCGCGCCTGGACACGATGGTGACGGTGGTGGACGCGTTCAACTTCCTGCGGGACTGGGAGGCGTCGGAGGGGCTGGCCGAGCGCGGGCTGGCGCTGGCGGAGGAGGACGAGCGCACGGTGGTGGACCTGTTGGTGGAGCAGGTGGAGTTCGCGGACGTGCTGGTGCTGAACAAGACGGACCTGGTGGACGCGGAAGGGCTGGGGCGGTTGCAGGACGTGCTGCGCCGGCTGAACCCGCAGGCGCGCATCGTGTTGTCGGAGCGGGGCCGGGTGCCGCTGGCGTCGGTGCTGGACACGCGCCTGTTCGACTTCGAGCGCGCGAGCCGCGCCCTGGGCTGGCTCCAGGAGCTGCGCGGCGAACACGTGCCGGAGAGCGACGAATACGGCATCAAGAGCTTCGTCTTCCGCAGCCGCGTGCCGCTGCACCCGAAGCGCTTCTGGGACTTCGTGCACGGGAGCTGGAAGGGCGTGCTGCGCAGCAAGGGGTTCTTCTGGCTGGCGACGCGCATGGACATCACCGGCCTGTGGGCGCAGGCGGGAGGCGCGTGCGGTTTCGAACCCGCGGGCATCTGGTGGTCCGCGATGCCGCGCGAACAATGGCCCGACGAGCCGGAGCAGCGCGCGGAGCTGGAGCGCGACGTGGCGGCCGGGCCGTACGGGGACCGGCGCCAGGAGGTCGTGTTCATCACGCGTGACGCGGACCACGAAGCGCTGGCGAAGGCGCTGGAGCGCTGCCTGCTCACCCCCTCGGAGCTGGCGAAGGGGCCAAAGGCCTGGGCCCGGATGCGCGACCCCTTCCCGGAGTGGCGCGTGGCGTCGTCGGAAGAAGATGTCCCCGAACAGCACGCCGGATGAGCGACCGTGCTGGGACTCAGGGCTCGGTGAAGGTGACGGTGGTGATGCCCGTATTCGTCGCGAGCCCCGAGGGTTGCATGCAGCCGGCCAGCGTCGTCGTCAGCGACACCGACGTGGAGAAGCTCACCGCCTGGCCCTGATGGCGGCCGGCCTTGACGGTCCCCTTGGAGGTGAGCACCCGCAGGTCGCCTTCGACGGTGGCCTCCGCGTCCTTCAGCTCCAGCACGGAGGACTCCCCGTTGGACCAGGCCACCGTCGCCGCCTTCGGGCCCTCCGGCTTCGTGAGGCAGGTCGCGCCCTTCAAGGCCCGCGCTTCCACGGACACGGTCTTCATCACGACGCCGTCGCTGATGGGACAGGCGATGAACAGGAGCTTCCCCCGAGCGGAGGAGTCCTGGGGCGTGACCAGCAACAGCCCGGGCGTATGGAGCTGGGTGCTGACGCCGGAGCAGACCACCCGGGGGCCTTGGGTCAGGGTCTCGGCGGCCTTCTGCCATTCGGGTGGGAAGTCCGCCTGCATCAGGGCCTCTTCTCCCCACACCGCGTCCTCCGCCACGGCGGTCTCGGCCGTGGCCGGCGCGGCGGGCTCGGCCTGGACGGGGGCGGGGGCAGGCGGCGGCGCCTCCGGCTCGGCGGCTCCGACGCGCCCCGCCGCGAGCATCAGCAGGCAGCACCACCGCGCGGCGGGGAATTCCAATGCATTAAGAGAACGGAAGGCGACGGGGAGTGACTTCATCTGGGAAGACACCTTGGGTAGGGGCCCTGGGGCAAGGCGCACCGAAGGTGGGGAATCCCTTTCGCCCGGGAAAGCGGCCCCAAAGTGCCGTGTTTCATCGCATGGCCTTCCCAACCTCTCAGGTTCGGATGGCCTCCGTGCGTCACCGGGTGCCCCGGAAACAGTGCCAGTGTTCGGTGCGAACCCAGGTGTTCAACGCCTGCCTTTGTTGCCGGTGATGGCTGGCTTTCCCTGTTTCAGGATGCTACGGAGATGGGGTCCCGGACACCGGCGTGACACCCCTTTTCCGCCGGGTGTCCGGGAGGAACGACAAGGCCGTGACTCCAATGGATTCGAACCTGGGCGAAGTGGGCGAGGGACCCGGTTCCAGTGTCACCCGGAGGGTGTGGGCGCGGGTGATGCAGGGCGCGGTGGAGGACGCGGTGCGCGCCTACGAGGCGATGGCGGCGGGGCACCGGGAGCGGGTGTTGGAGGAGGCGTTGGTGGTGCCCGCGGCGACGCGCGAGACGCTGGTGGAGGTGTTGCGTCAGGCGCGTGATTACACCGGCGCGGCGCGGCTGCTGGAGTCCGACGGTGACGACCGCGCGGCGGCGCCCATGTACGAGCAGGCGGGAGCACCGCTGCTGGCGGCGGAGGCCTGGCTGCGGGTGGGGGAGCAGGCCCGCGCGGCGGCGGCCTTCGAGCGGGCGGGTTCGCTGGAGCAGGCGCTGGCGTTGTACCAGGCACTGGGCGCGCGCGAGTCGTTGGCGCATTTGCTGGGGCGCATGAACCGACCGATGGAGGCCGCGGAGGTGTTCCACATGCTGGGCAACACGCATGCGGAGCTGGAGATGTTGCGAGCGGTCCCCACGGACGACGCCCAGCGCCCGGAGGCGGTGCTGCGGATGAGCTCGCTGCTGGACGCCGAGGGCGCGACGTGGCGCGCGCTGGTGTTGCTGGCGGACGGCCTCAAGCACGCGACGGGCGCGGGGGCGGTGATGCTCCAGGCGGAGCAGTCCCGGCTGTTGCGGCAGATGGGGCTCGCGTCGCCGCCGGAGGGGGCCGTCGCGGCGGAGAAGGCGCCGCCGGTGGTGGATGGCTATGGCTATCTGAAAGCCATTCCCATCTTCGATGGTCTGTCATTGGAAGACATGCGCGACCTGTACCGGCTGGCGCGGCCGGTGCTGGTGCCGGCGGGGACGACGGTGCTGGAGAAGGGCGCGAAGGGCGGAGGGCTGGTGGTGCTGCTGGAGGGCATGGTGAGCGTGTCCACCGGCCCGGGCCCGGAAGCGCGCCAGCTCAACATGCTGGGGCCGGGCGCGTTCCTGGGAGAGATTTCGCTCATCCTCGACGGGCCGGTGTCCGCGCACGTGCGGGCGCACACGGTGGTGCGCGCGCTGCGGGTGACCCGGACGGACTTCCAGTACTTCCTGGAGACGCACGAGGCCGCGGCCCTGCGCATCTTCCGCCTCTTCACGCAGAGCCTGGCGGAGCGGGTGCGGGCGCTGAGCAGCTGAAGTCATTCCTGACGTGACAAGGGGCCCCCCTCCTGGGTGGTGTCCAGTGACATCCTTCTGGGACCTCCGGGGGCGTGCGCGCGCCACGCTCCTGGGTTACAGAGGGCCCTCATGGTGGACACCCCACACGCGCGGTCCTTGAAGGCGCAGGCAGCGGCCCTGGCCGCGCAGGGGCAGTTGGAAGCGGCGCTGGCCGGCTACCAGGAAGTCCTGCGCGCCGCCCCGGGTGACCCGGAAGGTCACCAGCGCGTGGCCGAACTGCTGGAGTGGCTGGAGCGGACCCCCGAGGCCGCCCGCGCCTACGACGACGCGGCGCTCGCCTGGACCCAGGCCGGGGACCTGCTCCGCGCGGTGGCCGCCACCGTGCTCTCGCGGGGGCTCCGGGGCGCCCGACCCCAGACGGTGCGGACCCTGGCGGAGCGCTTCGCCCTGGCGCCCGGAGCTCCGGCCCCGTCCCTTGCCCTGGTCACCGAAGGCACGGACCCGGGCGTGCCCATCCTGTCGTGGGTGGGGCGCGAGTCCTTCGTGGCGCTCGTGGAGGCGCTGGAGGTGCGCGCCTTCTGGCCGGGCCAGAAGGTGGTGGAGGAGGGCGCGGCGGGCGATTCGATGTTCGCGCTGGTGGAGGGTCGGGCGGAGGTGGCGCGGCGGGTGGAAGGCAACGCGCGCCAGGTCGTGGCCACGCTGGGGCCGGGCCAGTTCTTCGGCGAGGTGGCGCTGGTGTCGGAAGGGCCCAGGCTCGCCAGCGTGGAGGTGATGGAGCGCTCCGTGCTGCTGGAGTTCAAGCGCGACCACCTGGCCCGCGTCATCCCCGCGCACCCGGAGGTGGACGTCGCGGTGCAGGCGTTCTACCGGCGCCGGCTGGTGGAGAACCTGCTGCGCACCAGCCCCCTGTTCAACAAGCTGTCCCCCGAACTCAAGCTCACCATGTCGCGCGAGTTCGACCTGCGCGCCATCCCCGCGGGACAGGTGCTGCTCACGCAGGGCCAGCCCGGGGATGCCTTCTACCTGCTGCTGCGCGGCCAGTGCCTGCCGTCGCTGGAGCAGCCGTCGGGCCGCACCGTGGCGCTGCCGGAGCTGCGCGAGGGAGACGTGTTCGGTGAAATCTCCCTGCTGCTGGACAAGCCCGTGTCCGCGACGGTGCGCACGCGGACGGACTGCGTGGTGCTGCGCCTGGAGCGCGCCGCGTTCGAGCGGCACCTGCTCAGCCAGCCCGGCCTCAAGGGCCTGCTGATGCGCATGGGCACGGAGCGCCTTCAGCAGACCGCGAAGGCGCTCTTCATCTAGCCCTCTAGCCTTCCGCGTCCAGCTTCACCGGGTGCTCGCGCAGCCAGTCCTGCGCGCGGCGGATGCGGTCCGCGCCCTGCGCGCGGCCCTCCTTCTCCAGCAACTGCCGGTAGGGCTCCAGTTGCTCCGGCGTCCACGCGGGCAGGGCCTTCAGGTCCGCGAGCGCCACCATCTCCTCCGCGCTCCGTCCCCGCGCCTCCTGCCGCGCGGTGAGCAGCGCCGCCAGCACCAGCCGCGCCGGCTCCGCCTCGAAGGCGATGGCCGCGTCGGTGAGCCACTCGCGCGTGGGCTCATCCGCGGCGGCGTCCTTCGCCCCCGCGCGCAGCCGCTCCAGCATCCCTTCGAGGAAGTCCGGATCCACCGCGACCTTCACCGCGCGCAGGAGCGCCGCGATGACCTCCCGCCGGCCCTGCGCGTCTCCGGGCGGGGACTTCATCGCGCGCAGGGGCTCCCACAGCGAACAGGTGAGCCATAGCTCCTCTTCGGGCGAGAAGACGGACGGCGTGGCCGGGTCGCGCAGCTTCGCCTCCACCCGCTGCGCGCGCTCCTTCGCCTCGCGGGAGATGCGCTCCACCAGCGCGGGGTCCGCCTGTACGTGCTTCACCAGCGCGTCCAGTTCGCCGGCCTCCGCCTTGCGCAGGGCCTCCGCCGCTTCGGGCGTGAGGGCCTCCGGCTCCATGCCGGCGATGAGCGCTTCGTACTTGCGCACCACCTCCGCGTGCTTCTGGCTCCACTCGCGGAACTGCACGTCGAACACCACGTCCAGCACCGGGTTGTCCTCCGGGCGCACCCGGCCCGTCTTCTTCGCCGCCGTGGCCAGCAGCGCGCCCACGCTCAGCGCCCGCCGCTCCTCCGACGTGCGCCCGCTCCGGGCCGCCTGCGCGAGCAGCCCCGCGCCCAGCTTCTCCTGGAAGCTCCGCGTGCCCAGCTCCCGCACCACGCCCACGCGCAGCCGGTTTCGGGCCTCCATGGCGTCCAGGCCTTCTTCCGCCGCGAGCTTCGCCAGCGCCTGGCCCACGTGCTCGCTGAAGGCCTTCTCGTCGTAGCGCAACCCCGGCTGGGGGCCCGCCCCGGCGAGCAGCACGCCCAGGTGCTCCAGGGCACCGGACAGGCGGGACACGTCCGCGTCACCCAGGAGGGCCATGGCGGCCTCCAGGTCCTGCTTCAGCGGATGGGCGGGAGCGGCGGAAGGAGGCGGCGCGGCTTTCGCGCGGTCCTCGGCGGCATGACAGGCCTTGTACTTCTTCCCGCTGCCACAGGGGCACGGGTCGTTGCGGCCGGGCTTGGAAGGGCTCACGGCCGGCACCGTAAGCGAAACGCCCGGGCCCTTCCACGAGGGAAGGGTCCGGGCGTCCGGTGCTTCAGGACTGTCGGTTGCCGACTACTGGGGCGAGAAGCCCAGCGTCAGGCCGAACACGTGCGCGGAGCCGGAGTACGTCCCGGGGATGCCCGGAGCGCTGCTCTCCTTGTCCGCCAGCGCGACGAACTGGTAGCCCAGGTCCGCGCGGAAGGGATTGAACGCATAGCCCACGCCCAGCGTGGCCTTGATGCGGTTCGCGTCCGGCAGGTCCGGCGTCAGCGTGGCGTTGGGGCTGGGCGACGGGTCGTACACGAAGCCCGCGCGCACCTGGAGCGCTTCCGTGACGCCGTACTCCGCGCCCAGGGCGTACTTCCACTTGGCGTGCCAGCGCTTGGGCAGCGGGTTGTCGATGGACGAGTCCTCGAAGCGGATGGCCAGCTCCGCGAAGCTGGACCAGTCCACCCAGCTCGCGTCGAAGGCCAGGTTCAGCCGGTCGATGGGCGAGTACGACAGGCCCGCCGTCACGGTGGACGGCAGCACCACGTCCGCCCGCGCGCTCTGGTCGCGCAGGCGGCTCTGGAACTCCACCGGGATGTTCTGGAAGTCCGCCTTGCCGTTGAACTCGATCTGGATGGCGCTGCGGTAGTGCAGGCCGAACTTCAGGTTCTCCAGCACCAGGGCCTGCACGCCGACGTTGAAGCCGGAGCCCCAGTCCGCGCCGCCCAGGTGGATGCTGCCCTCGCTGTTGACGAAGTCCAGGCCGCGCGTGAGCTCGATGGTGGCCCGCGCGATGTCCAGACCCACACCGAAGCGGAAGCGCTCGTGGAGCTCATACGCGATGGTGGGGTTGATGTAGTACGTGGCCAGCGACGACTCGTTGCCGCGGAAGCGGCCGCTGAAGCCGTCTTCCCAGCGGCTGCGCGCGCCGAAGGGCGTGTACACGCCCACGCCGACCGCCAGCTTCTCGAAGGGCTTGTACGCGACGAAGAAGTGGGGCGGAGGCGACAGGGTCGTCTTCTGCCCTTCCTGCTCGCCGCCTACCCGCTGGAACGTGATGGACGGGAGGATGCCGGTGTCACCGAGGGTGATGTCCAGCTTCTTCACGCCGATGATGTTGGCCGCGTTGTAGTAGATGGCGCTGGAGTCATCCAGCCCGGCCGTGGCGGTGCCGCCCATGCCGGTGGCCCGCGCGCTGTGGGTGTCGATCTGGAAGCCCGCGGCCTGGCTCGTACCAGCCGCCAGCATCGCCACGAGGGAGAGTGTCTTTTTCATGAGTGTGTGAGTCCTCTCTCAGGGTGCGTTACGGCTGGGCCGCGACGGTGCCGGACTGCAGGAACGAGACGACCTGGTCCTGGGCCGTCGGGTCGAAGGCCAGGAAGCTGTGGTTCGCGGCCGACGCGGGGAACATGTACGTGGCCACCGTGCGCGGAGCCTTGGCGCGGTTCGCCGAGGCGATGAGCGCCGCCGTCGCCGTGTTCGGGATGACCTGGTCGTCCTTGATGGACTGGATGAGGGTGCGGTGGACGTTCGCGTCCGTGCCCGCCGCCGCCGTGTTGTCCAGGCCGTAGGCGTAGTTGCGCGGATCCGCCGGGTCCAGGATGGTGCCCGCCAGGCTGATGAACGTGTCGAACGCCGGGATGCCCGGGACGATGTTCGCGGTGGCCAGCTGCCCGAGGAACGCGTCCTTCACCGGCGCGAAGGCCGGCGACGTCAGCAGGATGCCCGCCAGGTTGCCGCCCGCGGCGTTGAGCACCGAGCGGTCCACGCGCGGCGACGTGCTGGTGATGAGCGTGCCCAGGATGCCACCGAGGCTCTGGCCCACGTAGTCCACCTGGGTGGCGTCCAGCTTGGAGTCGCCCAGGAGGGTGGCCAGCTCGGGGCTGGACAGCACGCGCTGGAACTGCGCGAAGTCCACCACCGAGTGGCGGAAGTTGTCGCGCGTGGCGAACAGGTTGCCCGGGTTCAGCATGTTCCAGCCGGAGATCTCCGGAGCACCCGTGCTGGCGCTGATCTTGAAGCTGCCGCCCTCGCACTTGTTGTCCGCCATGCAGCGGCCCTGGGAGTGCACGGCGGAGCAGAAGAAGTCCGCGGGCAGGGTGCCGCGGGAGGCGTCGTCGCAGCTCTGGCGCGTAGCGTCGGTGCGCGCCACGCAGCGGCCGTAGGAGGACTTGGAGACGTCCGTCTCGCAGCGCTGGTTGGTGGAGTCGGCGCACGCGCTGTCGTCGCTCGTGGAGCCCGCGAACGACCCGGCGGAACCCACGCAGCTGCTGCGCTCACCGTGGAAGACGGTGTCCATCGCGGCGACCGCGTAGCCCGCGCCGGCCAGCTTGTTGGCCAGGTAGATGACCGTGCCGCGGCTGCTCTTCAGGCCGTGACCGAACACCACCACCGGGTAGCCCGAGGCGGGCGCGGCGGCGGCGGGCAGGAACAGCATGAACGGGTAGCGGGTGGGACGCACTTCCTGGGGGTTCGGGTTCAGCGTGCCGCTGGGGCCCGTGAGCAGGAACGGCGTGTTGGCCTGCACCTCGTAGATGTTGCCGATCTGGTCCGTGGCGAGCCCGCGGCCGGCCATCGTCGCCTTGATGGGCGTGGTGATGGGCGCCAGGTAGTTCGGCGCGTTCGGGTACGAGACGGCCGTGGGCAGCGCGTGGAGCTGGCTGAGCACCGACGTGGTGCTCTGGGTGGTGAACGACCAGCCCAGGGCGACCTTCGAGCGCGGCAGGCCCGCCTTGGCCAGACCGTCGAAGTACGGCTTGTAGGCCGCGCGCACGGGCTCCAGCGCCTGCGCGAGCGAGTCCGGAACGGAGGAGATCTGGCTCTTGCCATTGGCGAACACGGGGTTCGCCAGACGCATCAGCGCGAACGCCGTGGCCGGGGCGACCTTGCGACCCTGGGTGTCCATCAGGTCCGTGGTCAGCACCGCGCCGTACTGCGTGGCGCCATCCAGCGGCGCCTTCGGGACGATCTGCAGCTGCTGGGGCACGGGCGCGACGCCCGCGGCGCCGACGCTGGTGCCGCAGTCACCGGTGTTGTTCACCAGGCAGACCGCCACGTCCGGGGCCGTGCCGGTGGTCGGGTTGGACAGCTTGAGGAACATCACGCCCGCCGCGAGCGAGGCCGGATCCACCTTGGGGGCCGGGCCGTCCGAGGCGTCGCGGAACTGCGTGCCGTCCAGCACGCCCTGCGCGTCGCCGTTCTCCGACACGATGGCGCCCGTGGTGGAGAAGCCGTCCAGGGTGTTGAGGCCCTGGAACAGCTGCTTCTGCAGGCCGTCCTGCGCGGGGACGGGGAAGTTCAGGTGCGCGGGCGCCGTGGCGGTGGCCGGAGCGCGCAGCAGGTCGTTGGGGAAGGGGATGATGGTGGGCAGCCGCGCGTTGGCCGCCAGGTTGATGGTGGCCTCCGGCTGGTCGAGGATGGTGAAGGTCCACAGCAGGACCACGTCCTCGCGCTTGAAGCCCTTCTTCACCAGGCCTTCGATGAGCGGCGCGTAGCCCCGGCGCAGCTGCTCCAACTGCACCGCGCTGGCGGTCTGGTCGGCCAGGCGCTTGGCGGGGTCCGTCTCCGTGGAGGGGATGATCTCCGTGGCGGGCGCGCAGTCCGGCGCGGTGAGGTCCTCGCAGGTGACCAGCGGATTCACGGAGCTGGCGAAGGCCCACGTGGCCGACCCGATGATGGGGTTGCCGCCGGTGGTCTTCAGGCCGTTCTCACCGCCGATGAGCGCCACCGCGTAGCGGCCGCCCTTCGGCCACGCCGGCAGACCGGTGTTCTGGTCGACGGGCGGGATGAGGCTGATGAGGTCCGTCGTCTCGTTGTACGCGATGGTCGGCGTGACCGGCTTGGTCGCGATGGGCGTGCCGGCCTTCAGGTCGATGAAGATGACCGTCTGCGCGCTCATCGAGCGCGGATCCAGGTCCTGCACCTTGGTGGTCGCGATCGCGGACGTCGGGAAGCCGTTGAGCGAGTTCAGGTAGTCGCGCGTGAACTCCTGCTCCGCGGCGGACGCCAGCGGATTGATGGGCGCGTTCACCAGCTTCGTGGCCCGATTGATGGCCAGGTCGTTGGGGGACGGCACGACGGCGGGAGAGCCCGTGGGATCGAACTCCGCCAGGCCAACGTTCGTATTCGGAGCGTCCTGCGCGATCTCGGGCGTGCAGGCAACAGCTCCCAGGGCCATGGCCCCAAGGAACAGCGATTTCTTCATGGTGGGATTCCCCTCCAGCCAAGGTGTACTGCTGGAAACACAGCAGTGAGTAGCACGCCCTCTGTCCGTCACAAAGTGACAGGGATTGACGCGATGAGTCAGCTATGGGGTGGCGTTGCCTGCGTGCGAGTGGACGTCTCGCGCGGTGCGTGCGGGATGAGAGGCGTGACGCGCGCGTGAACGCGGTTACGCTCGCGCCCCATGAGACGACTGCTGGCTGTGTTGGTGATGACCGTGGCGTTGGGCGCGAGCGCGGAGGAGGCCGGAGGCCTGACGTGGAGTGCGCCCGCGGAGTGGACCGTCCAGCCCGCGCGGCCGATGCGCGCGGCGACCTACAAGGTGCCGGCGGCGAAGGGAGACGCGGAGGACGCGGAGCTGGCTGTCTTCTATTTCGGCGCGGGGCAGGGCGGCGCGGTGGACGCGAACGTGCAGCGCTGGGTGTCGCAATTCCAGAAGCCCGACGGCAAGCCGGTGGATCCGGCCAAGGACGCGAAGACGAAGCAGGAGAAGGTGAACGGGATGCCCGTCACCACGGTGGAGGTGAAGGGCACGTACGCGGGCGGTGGCCCGATGATGGGACCGTCCGCGCCCAAGCCGGGCTTCAAGCTGCGCGGCGCCATCGTGGAGGGGCCGGAGGGCGCGCTCTTCTACAAGCTCACCGGGCCGGAGAAGACGGTGAACGCGGCGGAGAAGCACTTCCGCAAGCTGGTGGAGTCGGTGAAGCCGGTGGGCAAGAAGTAGGGGCGGATCCGGGCTCGCCTGGATGCTTCTGGGCTTCGGCAAGCGGATTGCTAAGGCCCTTGCGGTACACGGCGCCCGAACGCCGAGCACCGGAGGCCTCACGTGTCCATGTGCCGCAGCCCTGAGTTCCTGACCTTCGTTTCCCGCGCCCTCACGCTGTTCCCCGAGGACACCGTCCTGGGTGCGCTCCAGCAGATGTACCGGCACGGCGTGCAGGTGTTGCCCGTGGTGGAGGGCCGTGGCGGCGACCTCTTGGGCGAGGTCACCGAGGACGAGCTGCACCGCGTGGCGCGTCGCCGTCCGCTGGCGCGGCTGGCTGAAATTCTGACCGTCAAGGCGCTGGCCGCGCCGGAAGAAACGACCGCCGAGCCCGTGGCCCCGCTGCGGCTGGCGGCGTCGAGCGGCTGGCTGCACTGAAGGGCGCTCGCTTCGCCTCCTCGCGTGGCCCAAGGGGGCCTTCCAGGGAGGGGCGGGCAGGGCAACGTCCCCGGCGCCGTGTCACTCGCACTCCAGGGAGGGGAAGCCCCGGAGGCCGGACACCTGACCGATGGTGGACACCTGCCCTTGCGCAAAGGGGCGACAGCCAACACCTCCCCGTGTGACTGGCGGCTGTCTGACGACTCGTACTGGCGGGCTGGCTGCAATCCCGGAAGGAGGTCAACAGCCTGTTAGCGGTGCTCACGGCTTTCCGCCGCGGGCGGAGGAGGCGGGTCATGAAGGCAGTGGCGATCATCCTGGCGGCGGGGAAATCCCAGGAGAAGATGCCTCACCCCAAAGCGAACATCGAGCATGAGGGGGGCAAGAGCTTCCTTCAGTCGCTGGCGTCCACCTTTGTCAAGGCGGGGTGTGGGGTGTTGGGCGTGGTGGGCAGCGATGCGGCGGCGGTGCGTGAACAGCACCCGTCCCTGATGCTCGTGACCAACGAGCACTGGGAGCGCAGCCTGCTGGCGTCGGTGAAGGTCGGGCTGGAGGCGGCGCTCCAGGAGGCCCGGGGGACAGACCCCGAGAACGCCGTCGTGGTGATGGTGCATCCGGTGGACATGCCCGCGCTGCGCGTCAACACGGTCAAGACCCTGCTCAAGGAGATGGAGCGCGGGGACATGAAGGGAACCGCGGCCCTGCGGCCGGAGTACGACAGCGCGGTGGGCTGGCCGGTGGTGCTCTCCCAGGGGGCGGCGGAGAAGCTGCTCCAGGCGGAGGGCGAGGACCTGGAGACGGCGCTCAAGGCGTTCAACCCGCGCCGGCTGAGCGTGAAGGACCCGGGCGTCATCGTGAACATCAACACGCCGGGGGCCTATGAGCGGGTCTTCGGCAAGCCGCCCGTGCTGGCGCCTCCGCCCAAGCGGCGCGGCACCCTCAAGCGTTCGGGCGCCGCCAACGGCACCGGGGCGGAGACCGCGTCCCCGACCTCCTACGCGGCGTCGCCGGAGGAATAGGCGGGCAGTGCGCCTCCCGGGGTTCGCGAACGGCGAGACCCCGGGAGTCTTTTCAGCCTTTCAGCCTTCAGAACGAAAGGCCCAGACCCAGGTAGGGGCCGGAGAAGGCGTCCTCGTGCACGACGCCATCCAGGTGGCCCGCGTCGTTGAGGTACAGCGTGCGCCAGCCGCCGCGCAGGTTGAGGGCGCCCAGGTGCAGCGCGAGCCCGGCCTGCGCGTCCACCTGGCGGTGCGGGAAGGGCACCACCTGGATGCGCGCCTCCACGTCCAGGGGTGACGGCCCGATGCACGCCTCCAGCGAGGCGGCGAGGCTGGGGCCCACGAAGATGACGTCCGGGGCGTGCGCGCTGGCGATGCCGCCCTCGATGCGGAAGCGGCCGCGCTCGCTGGACCAGAGGGACGCGGTCAGGTGCGCGTCCAACAGCGTGAGCCGGTCCACGTCCTGCGAGCCGTCGTCCGCCGACAGCGCGATGCCGGTGACGCGCGCGTCCATGCCCAACCGCTGGCCGTCCAGGGCCATGAAGAGGCCCAGCGCGCCGCCCGTCTCGCCGAACATGTCGCCCTGCACGTTCAGCCGCACCATGGGGGGCATCGCCGCCGCGCGCACGCCCGGGCGGACGTTGGTCACGCGCGCCCCGTGGTAGGCGGAGGGGCGGCTCAGGAAGAGGAACTCGAACCAGGACAGACGCGCGCGGCTGGGGCGCACGCTCGCGCGCACCGGGGCGTCGGAGGGCCGGCCGGCCGGGCTGGCGCGGTGCGCGGACCCCTCATCCCGGGAGTCCTTGTCCTTGTTGGAGTCGGAGGGCTTCGAGGAGGAGCCCGGCTTCGAGCGCTTGCCGAAGCGGGCCTCGGCGGGCGCCGCCCCCAACAGGACACCGACAGCGAGCGCTGCACTCAGCATCTTCCAGAAGCCCACGGCGAACCCCTCCTCTTCACCGGCCCACGGGATGGGCCACGGCATCTGGACGCCTGCTCGCCCGGAATATTCAACCGCCATCACCCTCCTGGACACCAGGGCCCCCGGGGTGGGGGTGCGTGTCGGGAAGAGGGCATGTGCGCCTCCGGACACCGGGCGGCCCCCGGGCGCCTGCTTCGCGACCCTAGAAGGCGAAGCCCGCGCCGGCGTAGGGGCCGGTGAAGCGGTCCACGTGCGCGACGCCGTCCACCTTGCCCGCGTCGTCCAGGATGAGCCCGCGCCAGCCCGCGCGCATCACGAAGGCGCCCAGGTGCACCGCCAGGCCCGCGCTCGCGTCCAGCTGCCGGTAGGGGGTGGGCGTGCCCTGCACGCGCACCTCCAGGTCCAGCGGGCCCACGAGGCAGGCCTCCAGGGAGGTGGCGAGGCTGGGCCCCGCGAAGAAGATGTCCGGCGCGTTGGCGAAGCTGAAGCCGGCCTCCGCGCGCCACCGCAGCCGGTCCGTGGACAGGGCGGCCCAGGTGACGTGCAACGACACCAGGTTGATGACGTCCGTGCCCGCGGTGCCGTCGTCGGTGGGCAGCGTCAGCTTCGTGCCCTGGAGGGCGACGCCCAGCGCGCTGCCCTCCATGCCGAGGAAGACGTCCCCGGAGGTGCCGCCGCCCATGGCGCCCAGGTTGAGGCCCATGCGCACGTCGATGGGCGGGGAGGGCG
>NZ_RAWD01000220.1:0-16509 GCF_003612065.1 Corallococcus sp. CA047B | reverse complement strand
GTTCACGGTGGGCGCGAACATCGCGGGTGGGGCGCTCAAGGGCGTGCAGGCCTCGGTGGGCGCCAACGTGGCTCCGTCCATGGTCGGCCTCCAGGCTTCCTCGGGCCTGAACTACGCGCGCGAGCTGCGGGGCGCGCAGTTGTCGCTGCTCAACGTGGGCGGGGACGTGTCCGGCGCGCAGGTGGGGCTGGTCAACATCGCGGGGAAGGTGGACGGGTTGCAGTTGGGACTGCTCAACGTGGCGCGCGAGTCCCAGGGTGAGGCGCTGGGACTGTTGAGCTTCATCGGTAATGGTCAGGCGAACGTGCAGTTGTGGGCCAGCGATGTCGCGTACACGAACGTGGCGTTGAAGTTTGGCAGCCAGCACTTCCACACGCTGCTGACGTTGGGCTTCAATCCCGGCACCAACACCCACCGTCGCCGCTATGTGGCGGGCTTCGGTTTCGGCACGCACATCCCGACGGGACGTCTGTTCTTCGACCTGGACGCCATTGGCACCAGCGTCCATGCCGACAAT
This sequence comes from Corallococcus sp. CA047B, assembly GCF_003612065.1. Lineage (NCBI taxonomy): Bacteria > Pseudomonadati > Myxococcota > Myxococcia > Myxococcales > Myxococcaceae > Corallococcus > Corallococcus sp. CA047B. Next base: position 15,992 of record NZ_RAWD01000220.1, on the reverse strand, counting down.
CTCTTTCGCGACGGCGATGGCCTGAACGTGCTCGCGCAGTTGCGGCTGGTGGCTGGGTGGCAGGTGGCGAAGCGCTTCGCGCTCATTGGCGGCGTCACCGGCAACACGCTGGTCACCTGGGACAACGGCGACCGGTGGGAGGAGCTGGGCATCGGGCCTGAGTGGCGCAGCGTCTCCGACGGGGGCCGCACCACGGTGCGCGTGTGGCCGGGCGTGCTGCTGGGCGTGCAGTTGTAGCGCGAGGACTTCGTCATGAATCGGGAGGGAACCATGTGGAAGCGGTGGGTGGTGGCAGTGCTCGCGGCGGGTCTGACGACCGGCTGCTATTTCTCCGAGGACGTGCAGGGAAACGGCGACACCGTGACGGAAGGGCGCGTCACGGAGGGCTTCGTCAACGTGGAGAACAACAGCGCGTTGTCCGTGGTGGTGACACAGGGGGACGTGGCGGACGTGAAGGTCGTCATCGATTCGAACCTCCAGCCGAACGTGCGCACCTTCGTGAATGCCGGGCAGACGCTCTTCATCGAGACGGACGGTGAGTTCAACCCCAGGGGACAGGCGCGCGTGGAGGTCCAGCTCCCTCGCGTGGTGGGCATCACGCAGAACGGCTCCGGCAGCGTGCGGGTGGAGGGGTTCGAGCAGGGCCAGGATGACGTGCGGCTGGTGACGAAGGGCTCCGGCACGCTGTTCTTCTGCGGCGGGGCCCGCACCCTGGATGCGAAGCTCCACGGCTCCGGGAGCATGGAGCTGTGCACGTCGGGGGCGCAAATGGCGGAGTGGGTGGACCTCACCCAGACCAGCTCGGGGGAGCTGAGGTGGTCCGGCGACGCGAAGCTGGTGCGCACCGCCACGGATGGCTCCGGCCGCATGACGCTCTCGGGGGTGACCCACCGGCTGGAGGCCCGTCTGGACGGCAGCGGACGGGTGGATGCCCAGGGCCTGAAGGCCGTGGACGTGGACATCATGTCGCTGGGGTCGGGGAACATCGTCGCGTTCGTGGACGGGGGCGGCGTGGTCGTCATGCTCAGCGCGTCGGGGAACGTGGAACTCTTCGGCCACGCGCTGTCCACCCAGGCGCGGGTGAACGGCAGCGGTCGGGTCATCTGGCACTGACTACCTTGTCTTCATCACCCGCGATGGCGGCGGGTGGGAAGGCAGGCAGGCGATGTCGGGGACCATGCGGGCGATGGTGCTCCATGCACCCGGGCAGCCGTTGAGGGAGGAGCACCTCCCCATGCCGGTGCCCGGGCCGGAGCAGGTGCTGTTGAAGGTGCACGCCTGCGCCGTGTGTCGCACCGACCTGCACGTGGTGGACGGTGAGTTGACCCGCCCGAAGCTGCCGCTGGTGCCCGGCCACGAAATCGTGGCGACGGTGATGACGGCGGGTGAACGGGTGGGGGGCTTCGTGCCGGGGATGCGCGTGGGCGTGCCGTGGCTGGGGTGGAGCTGTGGGCACTGCCGGTTCTGTCGCGCGGGGAAGGAGAACCTCTGCGACACGGCGCGCTTCACCGGCTACGACGTGGACGGGGGCTTCGCGGAGTACACCGTCGCGGATGCGCGCTTCTGCTTCCCGCTGCCGCCGTCGTTCCGGGACGTGGAGGCCGCGCCGCTGATGTGCGCGGGGCTCATCGGCTTTCGCAGCCTGCGCATGGCGGGGGAGGGGCCTCGGTTGGGGTTGTATGGTTTTGGCGCCGCCGCGCACATCCTCATCCAGGTGGCGCGCTACCAGGGGCGCAAGGTGTATGCCTTCACGCGAGATGGCGACGTGAAGGGGCAGGCGTTCGCGCGCGAGCTGGGCGCGGTGTGGGCGGGAGGTTCGGGCATGGCGCCACCGGAGCCGTTGGACGCGGCCATCCTCTTCGCCCCGGTGGGCGCGCTGGTGCCCGCGGCGCTGCGGGCCGTGGACAAGGGCGGCGTGGTGGTGTGCGGCGGCATCCACATGAGTGACATCCCCTCCTTTCCCTATTCGGTGTTGTGGGAGGAACGGGTGGTGCGCTCGGTGGCGAACCTCACTCGGTCGGATGCGTTGGACTTCCTGGCGCTGGCGCCGCGCGTGCCGGTGCGCACGGAAGTGCAGGTGTTTCCCCTGTCCGCCGCGAACGAGGCGCTCCAGGCGCTGCGCGAGGGGCGCGTGCGAGGGGCGGCGGTGCTGGACATGACTGGCACGGCCGAGGGCCCGCGGGCCTGACTGCCTGGATGCTTGGGACGCGGTGCGATGCACAGCTTTGGCGGAACACGGAGGCTGCCCACCGCATGAAAGCGCTTCAGGAGACGGGACCGTTCGCCGGCTATGACTCGGAGCACCACCCGCTGGGCTCGTACGCGGCGCTCATCGGGACGTTCGGCACGTCGATGCTCGGCTTCCTGGGATGGATGGGCGCATCCGGGAGGCGCTTGCCGGAGCGCCTGGGCTGGAAGGACCTGGCGCTGTTCGGCATCGCGACGCACGCGGTGTCACGATTGGTGTCGCTGGACAAGGTGACGAGCACGCTGCGCGCGCCGTTCGTGCGCTACGAGTCCGACAGCACTGCGGGCGAGGTGGTGGAGAAGGCGCGGGGCGAAGGGCCCCGCCGCGCGCTGGGCGAGCTGTTGGACTGTCCCTTCTGCCTGAGTCCCTGGGTGGCGACGGGCTTCGTGGCGGCGTCCACGGTGCGTCCCCGCGAGACGCGCTTCGTGGCCTCCATCTTCGCGCTCAGCGCCGCGTCCTTCTTCCTGCACCGGGCCTACGAATGGCTGGGCGAAGGCCTGCACCGCACGCGCGCGCAGGTGCAGTTGTTGGAGAAGCAGCAGGAGCGCGAAGCCGCCGTGCAGTTCCCCGACCGTGGGCCGCAGGTCGTGGAGTCCGGCCGCGCGCCGATTCCATCTCCAAGCTGAATCCGTCCACGGGTGGAGTCCATGGGGGGAATGCGCTAGACGGGCCGCGCCACCCGCGCTCGCGATGACCTCCACCCCGACTCCCGACTCCTCCCGCCGCGCGCCCCCCGGTCTGCTGGTGCTGTTCGCGCTGGTGCTCGTCTGGGCGGTGGTCGCGGTGGCGCCGGTGTGGCTCCAGGCCGCTCGCTCCTGCTTCGCGACCTATGACCTGGGCATCTACGCCCAGGCCCTGGCGCGGATGTCGCTGAGCGATCCGAATCCCTGGCTCAGCGCGCGGCAGGTCTTCATCTTCGCGGACCACTTCGATCCAGTGCTGTGGCTGGCCCGGCCCCTGGGCGCGCTGCTGCCAGCGATGTGGGCGGGGCTGTTGGCGGAGGCCTTGTTCGTCGTGCTGTCGCTCGCGCCGCTCGTGTGGCTCTACGTGCGCGGCCTGCTGGACCGGGCTTCCACTGTGTTCCTGGGCGCCGTGCTGCTCTTCAACACCGGCACGCTGGCGGCGCTCATCTATCCCATCCACCCCACCACGTGGGCCATGCTGCCGTGGACGTGGTTCGCTGTGGCGTACTGCCTGCGGCGCACGGGGTGGATGTTCGCCGCGCTGGTGTTGCTGTTCGCCTGCAAGGAGGAGTTCGCCTTCGTGGGCCTGATGCTCGCTGGCGGGCTCTGGCTCCGGGGCGAGCGTCGCATCGCGCTGTGGGTGTTCACGCTATCGGTGGCGTGGCTCGCGTTCGTGTTCTTCGGGCGCTCCGCGTTGTGGGGCGAGACCGTGAACTACCGCACGCGGCTGTCGCCGACAGCGGGCCAGGGGCTGGGCGCGTATCTGGCCGAGCGTTTCGCGCTCGAACACCTGCGGCGCATCGGCACCCTGCTCACCGTCTTCATCCCCGTGGGCCTCTGGGCCTGGCGTCAGAAGTGGAAGCCGGATTGGGTGTGGCTGTCACTGCTGCTGCCCATGATTGGCATCCGCTTTCTGGGCATGGCGTGGCGCGCCCAGTACGGCGCCCCGCTCATGGCCGCCGCGCTCATGGCCCTGCTTCCACTGCTGCTCCGGCGTGGCCCGCCGCCCTGGGTGTTGCTCACCACCGGCGTGCTGCTCTTCACCACCAACCAGAACCTCCTGCGCTCTTCATGGCGCAGCGTCTCCCGTTCGGAGTCCCTTCCCGCGCACTGCCCGGCCACGCCCGCACGCCTGGATGCCCTTCAGCGCGCGAAGGACGTCCTCGCCGTGAACCAAGGGGGCAAGGTTCTGCTCGGCGGCAACCTCGTGCCGGATGTGGCTTCGCGGGACGACATCTACATGGTGGGTGGGCCCCAGCCGGATGGGGTCCTCATCTACGACCTGGTGCTGGTGGAGAAGCCGCCCCTGGGCATTCCCGCGCCCGTCACCCCGGAGCGACTGGGCGAGCTCATCGACCTGTGGCGCTCCCAGCCGGACACCCAGGTGATCATCGACGATGCGCACGTCTTCCTCGCGCGGGGGCGCTTCACCGTCGTGCGTTGAGGCATTGTGCCCCGCTTGCGCGGGCGCACGTCCCATCCTGCCCCGGCGTTGCTTCAGCCGTTCCCAGGCGACGCGCACCACCGCTGACGACGGTTCAGTGCAGGCTGACCGTGGTGCGCAGCAGCGCCAGGTACGTCCAGTCCCGCGTGGGCTCTTCCACGGGCGGGGTGTCGTAGTGGTTCACGTAGCCCGCGACGCCCACGCCCAGGAAGCCGGTGACCCACCAGCGGAAGCTCAGCGCTCCGCCCGTCGCACCCCCGGGCTCCACGTCCGCCGCGCCGCGCCCCAGCCACAGCCGCTCCATGCGCGCGGCCACCTCCAGCGAACCGGAAGGGATGCCCTCCGAACCCACGCCCGCGAGCGCCTGGGGCCACTGGTTGCCTTCGCGAGGCTGGCCGCGCAGCACCCACGATGCCTCCACGCCCAGGCCCTGGCTGCGCAGCGTGGGCAGCGATTCACGAGGCGTGGCCGGATTCCCGTCCGTGTCCCGCGAGCGGTGCTCCCACGCGGCCGCCGCCTGCACGTCCACGCGCACGGGCCCCGCGTCCATCCGGCCATGGGCCTCCGTCACGGTGCGGTAGCCGGACACCGGCGGCGGTCGGTAGAAGAGGAAGTTCTGCGGCAGCCGCCCGCCAATGCCGGGCCGGTCGAACGCGTCCTCCACGTGCGCGCCCGCGCCCAGGCGCAGCCCGCCGTGGTGCACGTCCAGACGCGCGTCCACGGAAGGCGAGGCGTTGTCGTTGCCCAGCGGGCTGCCGGAGCCATTGCCCAATCGCAGCCATCCTTCCAGGGGCAGCGACGCGGGCGTCCACTGCGCCTCCAGGCCCAGGTCGCGCCGGGCCCAGAACGCCTGCGTCACCAGGGGCAGCTCCGGAATGGGCAGCGTTTCGATGCTCTGGTCGCGCCCGGCGGGGAACAGCGGCGTCTTCGCGTAGCCGATGGACAGGCGCACGCCAGTGATGATCAGCAGGTCCACGTACGCGTCGAGCAGCGCGGGCTTCTCCTGCGCCCACTCCGCGGTGCCCACGGCGACGAGCCACGGCACGGGCTGTCCCCGGGCCCCCATCCGCAAACGCGCGAGCGTGAAGCCGTCATGGCCCTCGATGTCGTCGGCGTGGACGCGGTAGTCCACCTCGCCCACGAGCGTGGGCGTGATGAGCGGCCCCTGCGCGCGCGCACCTGACGCGGACAGGAGGGCCAGTGCGGCGAGCGTGAGCGGGCGGGTCATTCGTCGATGGGGAGGATGCGCAGGGTGTGCGTGGTGCCGTTGGACGGATCGCCGTCATGGTCCGCCACGAAGATGCGCTTGTTCTTCGCGTCGTACGCGATGCCATGCGGCTGCTGGAAGCCACCGGCCAGCACGCGCACCTCGCCCGACGGGCGGATGCTCAGCACGGTGCCGTCGCGGCTGCCGGTGAGCAGCGTGTCACCGGGGCCGGTGGCCAGCAGGTCCGGGCTGGGCAGCGTGGCGAACGGCACCAGCTGCGACGGGTTGGACAGCGGCGCGCGGTACACCTTGCCCGCGAGCTGGTCGGAGATGAACAGCGTCTCACCCACGGCGAGCACGCCCACGGGCTTCTGGAGCGCGCCCACCACTTCCTGCTCGGTGCCGTCCAGGGTGAGCCGGGCCACGCTGCCCACGTTCACGTTGTTGTTGCGCACGAAGTAGCCGTCCAGCAGCTGCCCATCCGCCGTGACGGTGATGCCGATGCGGCGGCGCTCGGGCGGCAGGTTGGGCACCTTCGCGGAGGTGCCATCCGGACGGACGTAGACGACGTCGCCCGCCGTGCCACCGCCGAAGCGCACCACCACCAGCGTGCCGTCCGCGAGCCGCGCCAGCGCTCCCAGGCCCGGACCATCCGCGGGCGCGGAGGGCAGGTCCGAGACCAGCGAGATGCCCTCGCCATCGCGGTAGCGCAGCACGCGGTTGTTCTCGTCGTCGGCCATGAAGAGCGTCGCGCTCTCCGCGTCCCACCAGAGGCCGTTGGGGTCGCCATCCACGCGGATGGTCGTGGGGCCACGCTCCACGACCGGTCCCTCCCAAGGCTCCATCACTTCGCCCGACGAGCAACCCACGGCGGCCAGCGTCATGCCCAGCAGGGCAGGGAAGAGGATTCGCATGGACGCTTCCCTTATCGCGGATTGGACACGCTCGGCACGGCCCTTCACGGGCCGGACACTGCCCTGGACTCCGGGGAGGGGACCTGCCGGCGCGGGGAGGGAGTCGGTAGCGTCGCTCCTTCGTGGAGACACCTCGCATGAAGAGACCTTCCACTCGGGGATGGCTCGTGCTCGCGGGCGTGCTGTGGCTGGGCGTCATTGTCACGGGGCTCGTGACGTTGGCCCGGTACTCGCTCACGCCCGGGGTCGCGCAGGCGATGGTGGCGCGGTGGCCGGAGGGGACGCCGCTGACGCGTCAGGCCGGGCGGCCCGTGCTGGTGATGCTCGCGCACCCGAAGTGTCCCTGCACGCGGGCCAGCGTGGCGGAGCTGCAGGCGTTGATGGCGCACGCGGACGGGCGCGCGGATGCGTTCGTCCTGTTCATGCGTCCGGAGGGATTGGAGGACGGCTGGGAGCAGGGAGAGCTGTGGCGCGCCGCCGCGAGCATCCCCGGCGTCACGGTGCTGAAGGACCCTGGCGGCGTGGAGGCGAAGCGCTTCGGTGCGACGACCTCCGGACACGTGGTGCTCTACGGCGCGGACGGCCACCTGCGCTTCAGTGGAGGCCTCACCGTGGCGCGGGGACACGTGGGAGACAGCCCGGGGCGCACGGCGCTGGAGCGCGTGCTGCGTGAAGGCGGAGAGGGGCGCGACACGCCCGTGTATGGCTGCGCGCTGGAGGACCCTCCGACGACCGCGACCCGCTGAAGCGCGCGGATGTCCTGCGGAAGGCGGATGCGGTCGCGGCGTTGTTCCGCGTCGGACGTCCGGAGGCGGGAGCTGTTGGCGCGGCGGAGCGTCTGGGATTGGCTCCGCGCGCCTTTCGTCCGTGCCACCTTCTTCGCGGGGGAGCCCTTCCATGTCGCTCGATCACTACGTCACCCTGGGCCGCTCCGGCCTGCGCGTCAGTCCCTTCTGCCTGGGGGCCATGACGTTCGGCGAAGACCTGGGGTGGGGCAGCAGCGTGCAGACGTCCAACTCCATCATGGACCGCTTCATCGAGCGGGGCGGCAACTTCATCGACACGGCGAACGTGTACACGTTCGGCCACTCGGAGAAGATCATCGGGGACCACCTGGGCAAGGACCCCGCGAAGCGCGACCGGGTGGTCATCGCCACCAAGTTCTTCGGCAACCTCTTCGAGAAGGATCCGAACGGCGGAGGCGCGAACCGCAAGTCGGTGATGGCCGCGTGCGAGGAATCGCTGCGCCGGCTCCAGACGGACTACATCGACCTGTACTGGATGCACGCCTGGGACGCGAACACGCCCATCGAGGAGACGATGCGCGCGCTGGATGACCTCGTGCGCTCGGGCAAGGTCCGCTACGTGGGCTTCTCCGACACGCCGGCATGGAAGGTGGCGCAGGCGCAGGTGACGGCGATGTTCCGGGGCTGGGCGCCACTGGTGGCATTGCAGATCGAATACTCGCTGCTGGAGCGCACGGTGGAAGGTGAGCTCATCCCCATGGCGCTGGAGCTGGGGCTGGGCGTGACGCCGTGGTCGCCGCTGCGCAGCGGGGCGCTCAGCGGCAAGTACACGCGCCAGAACGCGGGCAAGCAGAAGGCGGACCGGGGCGCGTGGGCGGAGAGTTCGCTCAACGAGAAGACCTACGACCTCATCGACCTGCTCCAGCGCGTGGCGAAGGAGCAGGCCTCCACGGTGGCGCGCGTGGCGCTGGCCTGGGTGCAGAACCGCCCGGGCGTGGCGTCCACCATCCTGGGCGCGCGCACGCTGGAGCAGTTGGACAACAACCTGGGCGCGCTGGACGTGAAGCTCACGCCCGAACAGGTGAAGGCGCTGGATGACCTCTCCAAGCCCACGCTCAACTTCCCGTCGGCCTTCCTGGAGAACGCCTCGGCCTTCATGCACGCGGGGCTGAGGGTGAACGGTGTCCAGGCCCCGGCGGGAGGCATGGCGCCGAAGCCGGGCACCCCGCGCTACTGATCCGAGCGGTGGAAACCCGGGCCCCGTCCGTACAGGGGCCCACAGTGTGGAGTGCGAGGCCGTACGTTTCAGCCCGTGCCAACGGGAAAACGGCGGCCGGAGCGTTCACGACATGACGCTCGCGGTAGCGCGAACGGGGGCCGTTCCTAGTATCGGTCCCCTGGCAGTCGGGTGGGTCGGTGGTCTGGCGCGGTAAGGGCGGCGGGAGGGTGGCGTGAGCGAGCTTCTGACGGGTGACGGGCAGTTGCGTGCGCAGGGTGTCGGCACTCCGGTTTCCTCGGGCGGTGCGGGCTTCTCCCACGACTCCGAAACCTTCGATGCGGAGCTGGATGCGTGCCTGGATCGCGCGCTCTTCTCCGGTCCTTCTCAAGACATCGACATCGACATTGACGACGCGCAGGAGGTCGCGGCGACCGGCTCCATGCGCGCGCTGCTCGACCTGGCCTCCACGGAAGAGTCGTGGCTGGAATCGCTGCCGCAGCCCTCCAACGACGACACGGAAGCCCCGATGTCGCTGTCGGACGAGGCCGCGAACTTCGTCATCCCGGAGTGGCTGCGCGCCGAGGAATCGCCGTCGTCCGACCCCGCCGCATCATGGGACAGCGCGCCGCAAGCGAATGTCTGGGCCTCGCCCGGCTCTCCGGCCGCGGCCTATTCGCCGCAGCCGTGGGTGCCCTACGAGGCGCCGGCCCCGGAGGAGGCTCCGCCTCCGGCCATCGCGGACGTCTCCACGCGCATCCTGGGGATGAATCCCCTCTCCTTCGTCAGCGCCGTGGCCATGGGCGCGCTCGCCGCGGGCCTGCTCGTCGTCGCGGGTGTGCGGCTGACCTCGGGAAATGATCAGCAGGCGGCCACGGTGCAGGACACGGGTTCCTTCACGCAGTCCGTGCAAGCCACGGGTTCGCGTCAGGTCGCCACGGCCACCCCGGGCGCGCAGGTCGCCACGAACTCGCAAAGCGTCGTGGGCAACCCGGCCTGGCAGCCGTCCAATGACTTCCAGCAGGCCGCCGCGTCCGTCTCCAGCACGGTGGGCACGTCCGCGCTCACGGAGGCCCAGCGCGCCGCGCAGTCCCTCACGCCGAACGCGCCCGTGCTCTCTGGCCCGGCGAACGTGGGCCTGACCACCGGCCTGCACACGCTGGCCCCGGACGCTCAGGCGCCCACGGCGACCGCCTCCGTGACGAAGAAGAAGGTCGCCGTGGCCCCGCGCGCCGCGACCCTCGAGGAGCCGGAGGACACGGGCGAGGTCCGCGAGCTGTCCTTCGGCCGCGAAATCTCCGCCGAGGAGATCGAGCAGGCCCGCCAGGCCGCCGCCGCCGCGGAGGCCGAGGAGGCCACGCCGCCGGGGTCGGAGTTCGACGAGGACTTCGCCCGGGAGATGGGCTTCACCGAGGAAGCGGAGTCCGCCCAGGCGCAGGCGTCGAAGCAGGCCCCGGAGAAGACCGTCTACATCCCGCCGGCCCCCAGCGCCGCCGGCCCCGAGCGCCTGTCTCCCTCCGACGTGAGCAGCGTCGTCCTCACGAACCAGCCGGCCATCGCCGCCTGCGTCCAGAACTTCAAGGCGGGCACGGCCCTGGAGAACGGCGGCCGCTTCCAGGTGCGCTGGTCGGTGGACACCTCCGGCAGCGTGTCCGGCGTGGCCATGGAGACAGAGTCCCTGCGCGGCTCGCCGCTCGCCGGCTGCGTCGAGGACCGCGTGCGCGGCTGGAAATTCCCCGTGCACCGCGTGGCCATGGACGGCCCCGTGCGCTTCCCCTTCGTCTTCTAGGACTGGACAGACGAAATATGCACCGGTATGAATATACACAGCCATGCATGTTGACGTCTTCCAGACCCTGGCCGACCCCACGCGCCTGCTCATCGTCGAGGCGCTGAGGGGCGGCGAGCACGCCGTGAACGACATCGTCGACCGGGTGGACATCCACCAGTCGGGCGTCTCACGGCACCTGCGCATCCTCCAGGAGGCGGGCTTCGTCCAGGTCCGCCCCGAGGGAACGAAGCGGCTGTACTCGCTGCGTCCGGAGCCCTTCCAGGAACTCGATGCCTGGGTGACCCGGTATCGCGTTCTCTGGGAGGCCCGCCTCGACCGGTTCGGCGAGGCGCTGGAACGGAAGCAGAAGGCGCGCATGGCCAAACCCAGGAAGGAAGAGCCATGACCGCGAACGCCACGAAGCGCATCACGTTTGAACGCACGTACACCGCGCCCCTGGAGGACGTCTGGGAGCTGTGGACGACGAAGGACGGCATCGAGTCCTGGTGGGGTCCGGAAGGCTTCTCCGTGACGGTCCACGAACTCGACCTGCGAGCGGGCGGCTTGATGCGCTACGCGATGACGGCGACCGCGCCGGATCAGGTGGCCGGCATGAAGCAGGCGGGCCTGCCCCTCACCAGCGAAGCCCGGCTCACCTACTCGGAAGTCACCCCCCAGCGCCGGCTCGGGTACACGACCGTGGTGGACTTCATCCAGGGCGTCGCGCCGTATGACGTCTCCACGCTGGTGGAGCTCCACCCGAACGGGCAGGCCGTGCGGATGGTCGTGACGTCCGACGCCATGCACAGCGAGGAGTGGACGAAGAGGGCGTCCCAGGGGCTGGAGAGCCAGCTCGGCAAGCTCTCGAAGCGCTTCCAGCGCTGACCCTTCACGGAGGAACCGTCAGCACCGCGTCCCGGAGGCGTTTATCCTCTCCGGGTCATGACGAAGCGCGCGCCTCCGTTGCCGGAGGGTCCAGACCCCACCGAGGTGCACCTGTGCTACCGCTGCCTGGTGCGGCTGCCGGTGGAGGCGGGTGGGGCGGACCTGCCGCGCCGCGTGCGCGAAGCGCTGAAGACGCACGGGCTCGCAGGCGAAACCCAGCTCATCCCCGCGTCCTGTCTGGGTCACTGCCCCACGGGCCTGGTCACCACGCTGGTCGTCCCCGACGCCACGGCGAAGGGGACGCACGCGAAGCTCATCGACCCGTTGGCGGACGGCGAGGACCTGGCGAAGCACCTGCTCCAGGTCCGCGCGAAAGTCGGGCGGCCTTGAGCAGCGCTTCCATCATGGGCACGCAGCTCGCGGTGCCCGTGCCGGCAATCGCATAGGCGGTGCCGTGGTCCGGTGACGTGCGCGGCACCGGCAGCCCCAGCGTCACGTTCACCGTGCGCTCGAAGTCCAGCGCCTTGGCCGGGATGAGTCCCTGGTCGTGGTACATGGCCAGCACCACGTCGTACTTCGCGCCCACCTCGTCGGGCCGGGCGAACAGGCCGTCCGCGGGAATGGGCCCGTGCGCATCCACCCGCTTGGAGCGTGCGCGGCGGATGGCGGGACCAATCACCTCCACCTCCTCGCGCCCCAGCATCCCGCCCTCGCCCGCGTGGGGGTTGAGCCCCAGCACGGCGATGCGCGGCTTGCGACCCACCACCGGCTCCAGGCTGCGCGACAGCAACTGGAGCTGCGCCACCAGCTTCTCCACCGTCAAGAGCTTCGGCAGCGCGGAGATGGGGACGTGGTTCGTCGCCAGCGCGATGCGCACGCGCGGCCCGTCCATCATCATCAACACGTCGACGCCGAACGCGTCCGCCAGCACCTCCGTGTGGCCCATGAAGGGGATGCCCGCGCGCGAAATCTCCTCCTTCGACACCGGCGCCGTGCACAGCGCGTCCACCGTGCCCGCGCGCATCGCGTCGATGGCGGCCCGCACGTACGCGTACTGCGCGCGGCCACCCTCGCGTGAAGGCTTGCCCGGCACGCGGTGCTTCTGTGCGAGCCGCGTCACCTCCACCACCGCCGGCCCCGTCGTGCGCCCCAGCTCCTCCAGGGGCACGCGCGGAAAGCGGCGGAAGAGGGGGAAGCCCTCCAGCGTGGGCCCGTCCCCGAACACCACCGGTACCAGCGCGCGGCGCACCGCGGGGCGTGCCAGCGCCAGGGCCGTCACCTCCGGCCCGATGCCCGACACGTCCCCCAGCGAGATGCCCACGCGAGGCAGCGCGGGCGTCGTGGCCACCGGGGCGCTCTTCACATCTTCACTTCGACGTTGGCCTTGGAGCGCAGCTCCTGGACGTACTGCTCCAGGAACTTCTCCGTCTTCTCGGAGAGGAGCTTGGACTCCAGCTTGGGCTTCATCTCCTCGAAGGAGGCCACCGCGACGTTGCGGCGCTCCTCCACCTTCAGGATGTGCCAGCCGAAGTTGGTGCGGATGGGCTCGCTCACCTCGCCCTGCTTGAGGTTGAAGGCGGCCTTCTCGAACGCGGGCACCATCACGCCGCGCTTGAAGTAGCCCAGGTCACCGCCGTCCGCCGCGCTGGGGCCCTCGCTGCGGGCGCGCGCCAGGGCGGAGAAGTCCATGCCCTCACGGCGGGCCTCCTTCGCGATGCCCTCCGCCTTCTGCTTCGCGGCGGCCACCTGCTCCGGCGTGGCCTTGGCGTCCACCTGCACCAGGATGTGGCGGGCGTGCACCTCCACGTCCTCGCTCTCCATGCGCGTGTACTGGGTGTACGCGGCCTTGAGGTCCTCCTCGGTGACCTTCACCTTGGGGCCCACCTTCATGCGCAAGAGCTTGTCGCGCACCACGCGCTTGCGCAGCATGTCCTTGTAGCTGGCGAGCGTGTAGCCCTCGTTCACGAGCATCTGCTCGAACTGCTTGAGGTCCGGGACGTTGTTCTGCTTGAGCACGTCCTGCACCAGCTCATCGACCTCCGCGTCCGTGGTGGTGATGCCCAGTTGCTGCACCTCCGTCTCCATCAGCTTCTCGCCGATGAGCGTGTCCAGCGCGCTCTTCATGAGCTGCGCGCGGGCCTCGGTGCGCTTGCGCGGGTCCACTTCGGAGTTGATGCGCTGAAGCTCCGGCGCGGCCCGCAGCTGCACTTCCGACAGGGCGATGACGTCGCGGTTCACCACCGCCGCCACTCTGTCCACCAGCTCCGCGCGCGCGGACGTACCGCCCGCCAGGAGCATCACCGCCGCCAGGAACGCCACCAGGTTCTTCATCGCAACGACCCTCTCCACGAAACCCCGGGACGGCCAACCGGCAGGCCCCCGGAAAAGTCCTTCACTTCGCCGCCTGCGGCGCCGGCCGCCCGCGGATGGTCTGCAGCGTGGCCTCGTTCACCACCACCTGGGCCTTCTCGCGCAGGTCCTTCTCGAAGGCCTCCTGCGCTTGCGCCCGCTTGGTCTCCAGCAAGCGCGCCTCCACCTTGGAGCGGACCTCCACCAGCTCCCGCTTCCTCGCCGCCCTGCGCTCCAGCACCTTGAACAGGTGGTAGCCGTACTCCGTGGACACCACGTCCGAAACCTGCCCCACCCCCAGCTTGAATACCACCTCGTCGAAGGCCGGCGGCATCTGTCCCCGGGGGAAGAAGCCCAGGTCCCCGCCCACCTTGGCGTCCGCGCTGAGCGAATAGCGCCGCGCCAGGTCGGAGAACTTCTTGCCGGCCTTGAGCTGCACCTGGAGCCGGCGCGCCTCGTCCAGGCCCTTCACCACCATCTGCGCCGCGTGGACCTCCTCCGGCTCCTGGAAGTCCGCCTCGTGCGCCGCGTAGTACGCGCGCAGCTCCTCCTCCGTCACCGCCACGCGCGAATAGACGTGGTGGGTGAAGAGCTTCTCGATGGTGAGCCGGCTGGCCTCGCGCGCGCGCAGCTCCGCCATGGACAACTGTCCCTGGGCGAGCACCTCGTTGAAGTTGCCGGCCGGGTAGTCGCCCGACAGCCGCAGCACGCCCCGGTCCACCTCTTCGGGCGTCACCGCGATGTTGTTCTGCTTGGCCGCCTGGAGCAGCAGCATCCGCTTCACCAGCGTGTCCACGAGCGCGCGCTTGAAGGGCTCCACCTCTTCAGGCGTGGGTTCGGGCCCTTCGGTGGTCGCAAGCTCCCGGCCCAGCTCCTGTTCGAAGTCCGCGCGGCTGAGCGACTCGCCGTTCACGGTGGCCACCACCGCGGGGTCCGGGCCCTCCTGCGTCGGCGGGCGGCAGCCGGCGGAGCCCAGCACGCCGGCGCCAAGCACCAGGGCGGCGGACCAGGACAGCAGGGAGGCGCGGAGGGAAGCAGGACGCATGCGCGGAGGCCTCGGGGAGGACAGCGGGGGACCTTCCACGGTGGTGCCGGGCCGCGGGGCTTTCAAGCGGGACGTCACGGCCGGGATGGGAAGCGAACGGATGGGCCCATGGGACGGGCTTCCGGGTAGCACGGCGTCGGGGCCCCGACAACCCACGGGGAGGCTTGGAGCCTGGGGGCGGCGCCCCTAGAGCTTCGTCGCGTTGGACGTCAGGAAGGCCTCCACCTGGGGGAAGATTTCATCCGGCGCCTTTCGGCCCAGCACCAGGTCCGCGTGGCCATAGTCCTCCGCGAAGCCGTGGCCGCGCCCGGCGACCAGCATCTTCACCGGCCCGCCCAGGTGCTCCTTCGCCCGGGCCACCGCCAGGGGCGGCGCGAGCAGGTCCCGGCTGCCGGCGATCAACAGGAAGGGGATGCGCACCCCGGCCAGCGGCTCGCGGTAGTCGAACTCGCCGTCATAGGAGGTGAACTTGCTGGAGACGATCCACCGGGCGAACTGCCGCCCCACGCCGCCCGCGATGTCCGCCGGCACGTTGGCCAGCGCCCAGCGCACCACCTGCGGATCCATGTTCTCCGCCAGCATCATGTACCGGGTGAGCGGCCCCGGCGGCGCCCCGAAGAAGGCGATGCTGGTGACGCGGCGGGTGGGGATGACCTTCAGCTTGAGCAGCGGCTCCACTCGCTGGACGAAGGCGCGCAGGCCCGGCTGCACCGCGAAGGTGAACGGCGCGCCCAGGGCCACCCCCGCCTTCACCGGCGCCTGGGGGTTCTTCGCCAAGTGGGCGTAGAGCATCAGGCCGCCCTTGGAGTGGCCCACCCAGAGGACCTGCTGGGCACCGGTGGACATCACCGTGCGCAAAGCGGTTCTCACGTCGTGTTCCGCCTGATCATCAAAATTCCAGTCGGCGCACGCCCCGGCGAGCCCCCGGCCGCGCAGCTCGATGACCCAGGTCTCGAACCCCGCCCGGGCCAGGTAGCGCGCCAGGCTGTACTGCTCGTTGAAGTCCATGTGGAAGCGGTTGGCTCCCAGCCCGTGGCACAGGATGACGGGCTCCGCGTACCGGCGCTCGCCGCGCGGGTGGTAGCGCCCCAGCGCGATGGCGGCCCCGTCGTCCGTGGGCACCCGGTAGAGCTCATCCGGCTTGAAGCTCAGTGTCAGCAACCCCTCCTTGCCGCGCTCGACTGCTCGCGTGAAGAGGTCCGCCATCCGGCTCAACCGGGGTGCCGCTGCCTGTCGTGATGTCACCTTCTCATTCTACGCCCGACCGCCAGACGATGCCGCCGTGTCGCACAGGGACTTTCATGGGACGGCAGGACAGTTGCAGGAGGTACGAGGTATTCGCTGGGAGGTCGCAGAAATGGGGCAGGGCCGGGGTTTCAAGGAAGTGGTGTCGACCTTCATTGCCACAGTTTTTCCCACAGATACCCTCCTGGGTGCCTTGAAGGTGATGGAACAGCACCGGGTGCGGTTGGTGGGGGTGGTGG
>NZ_RAWD01000021.1:0-53994 GCF_003612065.1 Corallococcus sp. CA047B | reverse complement strand
GCATGGCTCCAGGAGGGGGCGGGGAGGGGGGCTCCCGAAGGGCCGGAGCCCGGCCGGACCTCCAGGCGCTGCTTGCAAGCTGCAAGGAAAGACCGCCCGTGATAGTTGGCCTCGGATCATGGCCAACGAGCTAGAGCGGGAGGTCGCACGGCGACGTACCTTCGCCATCATCTCCCACCCCGACGCGGGAAAGACAACCCTGACGGAGAAGCTGCTGCTCTACGGCGGCGCCATCCACCTGGCCGGCAGCGTCAAGGCCAAGCGGGCGCGGCGGCACGCGACCAGTGACTGGATGGAGCTGGAGAAGGAGCGTGGCATCTCCGTCACGTCGTCGGTGCTCCAGTTCACCTACCGCGACCACGCGGTGAACCTGCTGGACACCCCGGGCCACCAGGACTTCTCCGAGGACACCTACCGCACGCTCTCCGCCGCCGACGCGGCGGTAATGCTCATCGATGCGGCCAAGGGCGTCGAGCCGCAGACCAAGAAGCTCTTCAAGGTCTGCCGCATGCGCGGCATCCCCATCTTCACCTTCGTCAACAAGCTGGACCGCTACGGCCGCGAACCGCTGGAGCTGATGAACGAGCTGGAGCAGGTGCTCGGCATCCGCTCCTACCCGATGAACTGGCCCATCGGCATGGGGCCGGAGTTCCGGGGCGTCTACGACCGGCAGGCGCGCGTGGTGCACGTGTTCTCCGCCGAAGGCTCGCACGGCGAGTCTGAAGTGGCTGAGCGCTCGGTGTCCATCGACTCGCCGGACATCCTCAACTTCCTCTCCGAGTCGGAGCTGGCGAAGCTCAACGAGGACATCGAGCTGCTCGACATCGGCGGTGACGCGTTCACCCGCGAGAAGTCGGACTCCGGGCAACTGACGCCCATGTTCTTCGGCAGCGCGATGACGAACTTCGGCGTGCGGCCCTTCCTGGACGCGTTCCTGGACCTGGCGCCCGCGCCTTCCGCGCGCCTCACCACCACGGGCGAGCGCGAGCCGACGAACCCCAAGTTCGCGGGCTTCGTCTTCAAGATCCAGGCGAACATGGACCCCGCGCACCGCGACCGCATCGCGTTCATGCGCGTGGTGAGCGGCCGCTACGTCAAGGGCATGAACGCGTTCCACTCGCGCCTGGGCAAGGAGGTGCGGCTCGCCAAGCCCAGCCAGTTCATGGCCGCCGAGCGCACCTCCATCGAGGACGCGTGGCCAGGGGACGTCATCGGCCTGTTCGACCCGGGCCAGTACCGCATCGGTGACACGCTGGCCGAAGGCGCCACGGACGTGTCCTTCGAGGGCGTGCCGCGCTTCAGCCCGGAGTTCTTCGCCGTGGTGCGCTCCAAGGATCCGCTGCGCCGCAAGCAGATGGAGAAGGGCCTGGAGCAGCTGTCCGAAGAGGGCACGGTGCAGATCTTCCAGCAGCTGAGCATGGGCATGAAGGACCCCATCGTCGGCGTGGTGGGCGCGCTCCAGTTCGAAGTGCTGCAGTACCGACTGGAGCACGAGTACGGCGCGCGCATCGCGCTGGACCGGCTGCCCTTCAGCCACGCGCGCTGGGTGGTGGGTGCGAACTTCGACCCGCGCTCGTTCGACTGGGAAGGCAACCGGCAGACGGTGCAGGACCGCGACGGGCTGCCCCTGGTGCTCTTCCGCGACGACTGGGCGCTCCAGCACGCCGAGGACAAGCACCCGGAGCTGAAGTTCCTGGCCGAGGCGCCGATGATCCGCGCCACGACCCCGGTCGCCACCGGAAGCTAGCGCCGGCCCGGGGCAGGGAGGCGGCAGCGTGCGCCTCCCACCGCCCCGGAAGGCAGCCGGCTACTTGTGCGGCACCACGGTGCCGCCCCGGAAGGCGGAGTCGCGTAGCACGAGGCCGTCCTGCTTGAAGAGGCGCGCGGCCTTGGGGCCGACGAAGAAGTCCTTCGGGTCGCCTCGGCGGAAGGTCTTCTTGATGAACTCCTCCACCTCCAGGTAGAGGCGGCGGAACTTGTCCGGGGCCGCGTCGCGCCGGCCCGTCTGGGACGTCACCTCCAGCTCCACCCACATCTGGCCGCTGAGCAGCTCGCCCTCTTCGTTGCGGCGCGAGCGCCCGATGAAGATGACGGGCGAGCGCACCTCGTCGATGCGCCACGAGCCCTTGTCCGGCCCGCGCTTCACCTTGTCCACCAGCGCGGGGCCGATGTCACTGGCCACGAGGTACAGGTCCTCCTCCGGCAGGTGGGGGACGTTTTCCATGCTGGCGCGGAAGGGCTTCCAGTCCGCGGGAACGCGCCGGGGGTAGACCTCCAGCACGTGACGCTCCAGGAAACGGAAGAAGGCGACCTCATCGTCGGGTGCCATGAAGAATTGGAGGATGTTGGCCATCGCGGCGTCCTCATACCCTGGAAGCACGTTAGAAACACAGCCATGGACACCTGGCTGCGAACCCGGATGCACGAGCTGTGTGACTTGCACGGCGTCATCAACCTGGCCTCCTGGGACCGGGAGGTGTACCTGCCCGCCAAGGCCGCCACCGCCCGCGCCTGGCAACTTTCCACCCTCCAGGCCCTCCACCACGAGCGGCTGGTGGACCCGCGCCTGGGCGAAGCGCTGGCCCGCGCCAGCGAGCCGGGCCCTTCCTCCCAGGCCCTGACGCCCGACGAGCAGGCCATGGTGCGCGTGCTCACCCACGACCGGGAGCGCGCGGTGCGGCTGCCCGCCCGGCTGGTGACCGCGCTGGCCCAGGCCCAGGGCGCCGGCATCCAGGCCTGGCGCGAGGCCCGCGAGGCGAAGCGCTTCGCCCACTTCCAGCCCGCGCTGGAGACGCTGCTGGCCCTCAGGCGCGAACAGGCGGACGCGCAGGGCCACGACGGCGAGCGCTACAACGCGCTGCTGGAAGGCTTCGAGCCCGGCATGCGCGTCCAGCGCCTCACGCCGGTGCTCACCGCGCTGCGCGACGCGCTCATCCCCATGGTGGCCGCGCTCGCGCAGACCCGGCGGCCCGCGCCCGCGTTCCTCGACGGGCGCGCCTACGACACCCAGACGCAGTGGCGCTTCACGATGCGGCTGTTGGAGGCGGTGGGCTTCGACCTGGAGGCGGGCCGCCAGGACGTCAGCATCCACCCGTTCACCAACAGCCTGAACGCGCACGACGTGCGGCTCACCACGCGCCTGGACGCGGCGCACCCCATGTCCGCGCTCTTCGGCACGCTCCACGAGGCGGGCCACGGCCTGTACGAACAGGGCTTCGCCCCGGAGCTGTCGCGCACGCCGCTGGCGTCGGTGCCCTCCATGGGCCTGCACGAGTCCCAGTCCCGCCTGTGGGAGAACCTGGTGGGCCGCGGCCGTGCCTTCTGGGCGCACCACTTCCCGGCGCTGAAGGAGGCCTTCCCGAAAGAGCTCGCGGACGTGGACCTGGACGGCTTCCACGCGGGCATCAACCACGTGGCGCCCTCCCTCATCCGCGTGGAGGCGGACGAGGTGACGTACAACCTGCACATCGTCCTGCGCTACGAGCTGGAGCTGGCGCTCTTCCGGGACGAACTGCCCGCGTCGGAGCTGCCGTCCGCGTGGAACGAGCGCATGCGGCGCTACCTGGGCCTCACGCCCCCGGACGACACGCAGGGCGTGTTGCAGGACATCCACTGGGCCTGGGGCGAGCTGGGCTACTTCCCGACGTACGCGCTGGGCAACCTCTACGCCGCGTCACTGCACGCCGCGGCCCGGCGCGCGCTGCCGGAATTGGACGCGCACCTCGCCCGGGGAGATGCGTCTTCGCTGCGCGGGTGGCTGCGGGCCCAGGTGCACTCGCACGGCTTCCGGCTGCCCGCCGAGGAGCGCGTGCGGGCCGTCACCGGTGAAGGGCTGACGGATCGCGACTTCCTCTCATACCTGCGCGCCAAGTACGGCGCGCTCCATGGCGTCACGCTCTAACGGGGCCTGTCCCGCTCAGGCGGCGAACACCAGCGGCCGGCACGCGCGCGCCAGGTGCAGCGCGTCCCGCGCGAGCGTGTTGGAGGCGGGATCCTCCGCCTCCAGCCACGCGGCGCGAGCCACCTGGCTGCCCAGCTCGAAGCACAGGCTCGCGGTGCGCCGCGACAGCCGGCTCTCCTTCTGGAGGGCCCGGATGTTGAGCTCGCACAGCTCCGCGCACTGGCGCAGCAGCCGCACCGCTTCCGCGTCCGCCGGAAGGCCCTGGGCCTTCAGCCGTGCCATGCCCTCCTCGCAGGAGGTCTGGCACTGCAGGCTCGCGGCGATGCACCGGGAAACCTCTGTACGCGCCCCACCTGCCCTGGCTCCCAACATGACCACGCCCTCCCTGGGTGAGGCGACAAAGGTACGCATGCTCGCTGTGCCGGCAACCTGCACCCCGGGTCCAGATGGGGCTTGAACACCTGCTTCCGGGGGGCCTGGACACGGGGCGCCATGGGGATCCCCAGGAATCTCGCGCGATTCGCCCGGGCCCGTCTTTTCGTGCCGGGAAACGTCAGCTTCCCAGCACAGGGTAGGGCGCGAGCAGCGCCACGAGTTTTTCACCGTAGAGCCGCACGCGCTTCTCCCCGAAGTACGGCAGTTGGGACAGCGCTTCCGTGTTCGCGGGCGGCTGGGAGGCGAGCGCGTCCATCAGCGGGTTGGTGAGGATCACGCTGGGCGTCACCTTGCGCGCCGTGGCCTGGTCGATGCGGAAGGCCTTGAGGGCATCCTCGCGCTTGCGCCGGTGGGGGTCGCGCGGACCCTTGGGCTCGCGGTCCAGGTCCAGCTCACCCCGGGCGGCCTTCTCCTGCTGCTCGCGGATGAGGGTGAGGATGGCGTCGCCGTGCGCCCGCACCACGGCGCCGCGTACGCCGGCCGCGCGCGCCAGGTCCTTGTGGGTGTTGGGCTGCTTCAGCGCCAGGTCCGTGATGGCCATGTTGGACAGCATCCGGCCCATGGGCACGTTGTCCTTCTCCGCCCACTCCAGCCGCTGCTTGTGCAGCCCCTGCGCGATGGCGTGCGCCAGCGCGTACTGCGTCGAGGACAGGCCGCTGCGCGACAGCTTGGGCTTGTACTCGGCGCCGGTCTCCGGACGGGCCGCGGCCTCGTCGCACATGCGCGCGCAGTCCAGCAGCACCTCTTCCAGGATGTCCGCCTCGCGGCACGCGTCGCGCACCTGGCGGCCCAGCTCGCACAGGTAGCGCACGTCGTTGGCGATGTAGTCGCGCATGCCCGGGGGCAGGGGGCGCAGGGAGAAGTCGGACTGCTGGTGCTCCTTGGGCAGCTCGACGCCCAGCTTCTCCCGGGCCAGGTCCGCCAGCCCCACCTTGGGCCAGCCCAGCAGCGTCACCGCGCGGTGCGTGTCGAAGAGGCCGCGCACTCGCACGCCTGCTTCGGCGAGGAACTGGAGGTCGCCCTGCGCGGCGTGGAAGAACTTGGTGCGCTCCGGGTCCGCCATCAGGGGGACGAGCAGGCGCGGGTCCACGCCTGGCTGGAGCGTGTCGAAGAGGAAGATGTCAGCGTCGGTGCCCAACTGGAGGAAGCACAGCCGGGCGCGGAAGGCGTGCATCGCGTCCGCCTCCAGGTCCACCGCCAGTTCGGGCGCGGATTCGAGCACTCGCGTGGCCGCCTCCGCGCCGGCTGCGTCCACCACATCCAGGGCACCTTGAGGGAAGGTCGGCATCGCGGGGAGCAGGCTAGCGGACCGGCCCGCCCCTTTGACGTGTTTTTTCCCGAACCGCCGCTAGGATGGCCCCGCCGATGAACGACGCCCAACGCCTGGAAAAGAGCCTGCTTGGCCACATGGGCCGAGCCATCGCGGACTTCCGCCTCATCGAGGCGGGGGACCGCATCATGGTGGGCGTGTCGGGGGGCAAGGACTCCTACACGATGCTCCACCTGCTGCGAGAGCTGCAGCGGCGAGCCCCCGTGAAGTTCGACCTCCTCGCCGTGAACCTCGACCAGGGACACCCGGGATTCCCCGGTCACATCCTGGAGGGCTACTTCGAGCGCGAGGGGTACGCCTACAAGATGCTGAAGGAGGACACCTACAGCATCGTGTTGGAGAAGACGCCGCCGGGGAAGACGCAGTGCTCGGTCTGTTCGCGGCTGCGCCGGGGCATCCTCTACAACGCCGCCGTGCACCTGGGCTGCAACAAGATCGCCCTGGGGCACCACCGCGACGACCTCATCCACACGATGCTCCTGAACATGTTCTTCGCCGGGAGCCTGAAGGCGATGCCGCCGCTCCTGAAGAGCGACGACGGGCGCAACGTGGTCATCCGGCCGCTGTGCTACGCGCCGGAGAAGGAGATCATCCAGTTCGCGGCGGCGAAGGCGTTTCCCATCATCCCCTGCGACCTGTGCGGTTCGCAGGAGAACCTGCAGCGCAAGCGGATGCAGAAGCTGGTGGAGGACCTGGGCAAGGAGATCCCCAACGTCCGCCAGAGCCTGCTCAACGCGATGTCGAACGTGCGGCCCACGCATCTGTTGGACAAGACCCTGAACCCGGACCCGCTGAACGCGAATGAAGAGGGCCCCGTGGTTCCCCCCCCCACCGACGACACGCAAGGGAGCGCCAGTCCATGGCTCGAGACCAGGCAATAAAGACGCGCAAGGAGCGCAACGCGGCGCTGGTGGAGGCGATGCTGCTGGCCGCGATGGCCGACGGCAGCGTGTCCCAGCGCGAGATGCAGACGCTGCTGGCGCGCGTGCTGGAGCGCCCGGAGTTCGAGGGCACGCAGGCGGGTGAATTGAACCTGCTGGTGGAGTCCAGCGCGGTGCGGCTGGCGGAGGCGCGCAACCTGGAAGAGGTGCTCGCGTCCCTGCGGCGGCGGCTGCCGGACCACAAGAACCGGATGCTGGCGTTCGGGCTGGCGGCGGCGGTGGCGCTGGCGGATCAGCGGGCCACGCGCTCGGAGCTGGGGCTCTTGAAGACGTTCCAGGCGGCGCTGGGCATCTCCGAGGACGAGGTGGCGCAGATCATCGACGTCATCGAGCAGGGCGGCAGCCTGTCCGAGGCGCTCGGCGAGCCCCTGGAGCGGCTGTTCGCGGAGGTGATGGTGCTGGTGCTGGCGGCGGACGGCCAGCTCAAGGAGGCGGAGGCCCGGGCGATGGTGGAGAGCTTCGCGGCGGATCCGCTCTTCCAGAACGTGAGCCCGGAGCGGGCGCAGGGCTTCGTCAGCGAGTCGGTGGCGGCGCTGGCGTCGGACGGCCTGCCGCAGCGACTGCACGTGCTGGCGCACGGGCTGGCCACGCACTCGCAGCGGATGAAGGCGTACCAGCTGGCCACGAAGATCGCCCACGCGTCCGGGAGGACGAGTCACGCGGAGCAGCGGCTCTTGGACCTGCTCCAGGCGACGTTCGGTCTGGCGGACGATGAAGTGGCGCGGTTGGACCAGCAGGGGTAAGCAGGGAGTGGCATGACCCCGCACGTCCCCTCCGGTTCACGGCACTCCTTCCGTTTCGGCCTGCCGCCGTCGCTGGGCAGTGAGACGGCGCGCGAGCGCGCGGAACGGCTCGCATCCTTCCTCCAGCGCGCGCTGGGCAAGCTCGTGGAGGTGGGAGTCGCCACCAGCTACGAGACGCTCGCCAAGGACCTGCTGTCCGGGCGGGCGGATGCCGCCTGGGCGCCGCCCTTCGTGTGTGCGCGCATGGAGGCCATGGGGGTGCGGGTGCTGGCGCGCGGGGTGCGTCGGGGCATGTCCAGCTACCGCTCCGCGCTGGTGGGGCGGGCGGGCTCCGGGCTGACGCTGGAGAAGCTCAAGGGCGCCAAGGCGGCGTGGGTGGACCGCGATTCGGTGGCGGGCTACCTGCTGCCCAGCGCGTACCTGAAGACGCAGGGGCTGGAGCCGTCGCGGGCCTTCGTGTCGCAGCAGTTCACGGGCTCGTACCAGGGCGCGCTGGAGGCGGTGCTGGAGGGCAGGGCGGAGGTGACGAGCGTGTTCTGTCCGCCGGCCTCCACCGGGCTGACGTTCGCCACGGGCGTGGAGGACGTGCTGGGCAAGGGGATGGGTTCGCGCTTCGAGCTGCTGGCCTACACGGACGAGGCGCCCAACGACGGCGTGCCGGTGGCCATGGGGTTGCCGGCGCCGCTGGTGGCCTCGCTGGAGTCGGCGTTGCTGGGGTTGCCGGCCACGCCGGACGGTCAGGCGCTCTTGCGCGACATCTTCAACGCGGAGCGCTTCGAGGTCGCCCCGCGCATGGGATACCGCGCGCTGTACCGCGTGGCGCTGGCGAGCCTGTAGGCGCGGCGTTTCCGCAGCCGGCGGGGCAGGGCGCTCATGATGCGCCCGGGCCTACTTGTCTGAATCGGGGCCGTTGCCGCGCGTGGGGCGCCGGGCATTGGAGACGGAGCCCTCGGAGGAACGGGCGCCCTTCGCGGGCGCCTTGCCTCCGACGGAGTCCTCCGCCGCACGCACCGGCTTCGAGGCGGAACGGCTGTCGGCGGCACCTTCCAGCGCGCGCACCGGCTTCGAAGCGGACCGGCTGCCAGGGGCGCTCTCCGGAGCACGCACGGGCTTCGCGGTCGGCCTGAACTCCACGGGCCCTTCCGACGCCGGCTTCTCTCCCGTCCGGCCTGCGTCCTCGTCACCCCGAACGGGGCGCGTGTCCGCGTGGCTCAGGCCGGTGTTCTCCCGGGTGCGCACCGGCCGCGCTTCGGGACGGCTCAGGCCGGAGTTCTCCTTCGTGCGCACCGGCCGCTCCGGCGGACGGGCCACCCCGGCGTCCTCCGGCGAGGCCGCGGCCTTCGTCGACGACTGACTCACGGCGGACGGCTCCGGCGGAGGCGGCGGCTTCGCGGGCGCCTTGCCCTGGGCCGGCGGCGTCCCCGTCACCTTCGGGGCCGGGGCGCCCGGCCGGGCCATCAGGCGCGGGTCGAAGTAGATCATCGTCGGCTCGGCCGCGAAGCGCTCCTCCTCCAGCTCCTCCGCGTACACGTCGCGCATGAACGCGGCCAGGTGCGCGCTGGTGCCGTGCAGCTTCTCCTGCTGGAGGAACTCCTCCAGCGCCAGCTGCAGCTCGCCCGCGGTGGAGAACCGGTCGTCGCGCTTGCGCGCCAGCGCCTTGAACACGATGGCGTCCAGCGACTTGGGAATGCCCGGCACCGCCTCCGACGGCGGGACGATTTTAAAGCCCACCACCGCCTTGAGCGTGGCCATCTCCGACTCACGCTTGAACAGGCGCCCGTTGGTCAAGAGCTCGTAGAACACCGTCCCCAGCCCGAACACGTCCGAGCGCGCATCCAGCGGCTCGCCCCGCGCCTGCTCCGGGGACATGTACGCGTGCTTGCCCTTGATGGTGCCCACCACCGTCTGGGACAGCTTGCCCTGCGCCTTCGCCACGCCGAAGTCGATGAGCTTCACGCCGCCGTTGAAGCCCACGAGCACGTTCTGCGGCGACACGTCCCGGTGGATCAGCGACAGCTTGCGGCCGGACGGACTGCGCGCGTTGTGCGCCGCGTCCAGCCCCGCCGCCGCCTCCGCGATGATGCGACAGCGCAGGCCCAGCGGGAACCCTCCCGGGTGCGCCGACGCGCGCGGCACCAGCGACCCCAGCGGCTCGCCGTGCACGTACTCCATGGCGATGTAGTACTGCCCGTCCACATCCCCCATCTCGTAGATCTGCGCGATGTTCGGATGGTTCAAGAGCGCCGCGATGCGCGCCTCGTCCAGGAACATCTGGAGGAACTCGTCGTCCTCCGACAGGTGGGGCAACAGCCGCTTCACCACCAGCAGCTTCTGGAAGCCCACCGGCCCCTTCTGCCGGGCAAGGTAGACGGCCCCCATGCCGCCGGTGGCCAGCTTGCGCAGCAATTCATAGCGGCCGAACGTTTCCACTCCGACCGTGACGATAGCCGCGCCCGCGCGGATCTCAAAAGTCCGTCACCCCGGAAAACGCGAACCGGGCCGGTCCCCTTGGGAACCGGCCCGGCCGCGCTGCGTCACGAGTCTTCGCGAACCCCCTACGGCGTCGGGGCGCAGATGCTGCGGTAGCGGATCTCCACGGACTGACCCGGGGTAGGCACCGAGCCCTCGTTGAAGATGACCGCGTTGCGGCCCGCGTCGTACAGCCACTGGTTGCTGGGGATGACGCGGCCGTTCACGCGCACGCTCAGCTCCGCGGTGCCGTCCGGCTGGGCGGTGAGGGTGAAGTCGGCCTGCGGCTCACCGGCCTGCTGGATGATGGGGTCCAGGAACCCCCGGTAGTCGCCCTCGCAGATGGAGCCCACCGAACCGCCGGTGCCCTTCGCGACGGCGGCGAAGCGGTCCGCGCTGGCGCCGGCGGTGGTGCACGCGGTGCTGGTGGGGATGAGCGCGTGCAGGTTGCTGCGCTGGGACATGCCCGTGCCCTTCAGCGTCTGGAGGAACTGGATGTAGCTGTCCGGCTCGAAGCCCGAGTGGTCGTCCTCGTCCGCCAGCACCACCACGGCCATGCGGGCCGCGGCGCGGGTGAAGCCCAGGTTGCCGTCGTTGGGCTGCGCGGTGCGCACGTCGTCGGCCTGCTCGGACAGCGGAGCGGACAGGCCCTGGCGCATCGTCTCCAGGCCCTGCACCAGGTTGTGGCAGAGGCCCACGCCCAGGTTGGACTGGATGGTGGGGGCCGCGTTGGCGCTGGTGCCGGACACGACGCGGGCCCGGCTGCCGTCCACCGGGAAGAGGCGACCGGCCTCACCGCCGTTGGCGCCGCCGCCGCACACGCCCGTGCGCTGCACGAGGCCGGTGCTGGTGACGCCCACGCGCACGTCCACGTTCAGCTCCTTGGCGCGCTCCAGCCAGCCGGGAATCGCGGCCTTCAGGCGCTGCTGGTAGGTGTCCATGGTGGTGGTG
Source organism: Corallococcus sp. CA047B (assembly GCF_003612065.1). Lineage (NCBI taxonomy): Bacteria > Pseudomonadati > Myxococcota > Myxococcia > Myxococcales > Myxococcaceae > Corallococcus > Corallococcus sp. CA047B. The sequence goes on along the minus strand of NZ_RAWD01000021.1, from coordinate 43,224 downwards.
TTGGAGACCACGAAGAGCACGTCCAGCTGGCTGTCGGTGCCCTGCGTGAAGCGGTCCACCTGGATGCCCTCGTGGTTGGTCTCCGCGAGCAGCGGGACGAGGAAGCCGTTGGGCTCCGTGTCCGCCCGCAGGTACATGGGGCTGAAGTGCTGGCCCAGCACGTTGCGGGCGTAGTTGACCTCCATCTCGAAGCCCTGGCCCGGCGCCAGCGTGACGGGCGCGGTGACGGGCGTCATCAGGGAGAACTGGTTGCTCGTGCCGTTGCCGATGACGGCGTCCGCCACGGTGAGCGGCTCGCTGCAGCGGTTGGAGATGAACGTCTTGCGAGGCTTCGCGGCGCAGTCGTAGCGGATGGGCCCGAAGTCCACGAAGGACGGCGTGGCCACCAGGCAGGACGCCTGCGACACGGCGTGGATGGGCAGCGTCACCGTGGGGAACGCGGGGTTGTTCACCGTGAGCTGGAGCTCGCCGTTGAACTCACCGCCCGTGGTGGGCGCCCGGAAGGAGATCATCGAGCTGAAGGCCGTGTCGTAGAGCACCACGCCGCCGGTGATGGGACCGCCGGGCATGGTGAACACGCCGCCGCCGTCGTTGGACAGGTGCACGTTCTTGATGGCGCACTCGGCCCGGCCGGGGTTGCGGAAGTAGAAGCCCAGCACCGCGCCGCGGCCCGGCGCCACGTTGGCGAACTCCAGGGACGGCTGGGGCAACAGCTCATACACGCAGGGGCCGCTCGCACGGGCGCGGCCCGTGAGGGTGATGGCGCGCTCGGGCGTGAACAGGTCGTTGGACTGCACGTAGAGCGTGGCGGTGAAGGGCCCTTCCGTCTTGGGCTCGAAGTAGACCTTCAGCTCCAGCGCGTCGTCGCCCGGGGCAATCTGGAGGCCGTTGGCCTCCAGCGCGGGCCACGTGCCGCCCTTCCACGGGTAGTTCTGCGTGCCGCGCGTGGGCGTGGCCACGGCGAACTGCACCGCGTCGCCGTCGGCGCGCACGCCGGTGAAGGTGAGCGGGCCGTTGGTGCCGGCGTTGGTGATGCGGATGACCTGCTCCACCTTGCCGCCCACCGGCAGCTCGCCGAAGTCGAGCGCCACCGGGGCCACGGCCAGCGTGGGCCGGCCACCCCGAGCGTCCAGCATCACGCGCGCCTCACGCGCCTTGTCGGACGCGTACGCCACGGTGAGGTTGCCCACGTTGGGGCCGGAGAAGCGCGCGGCGAACTCCATCCGCATCTCCACCACCTCGCCCGGCTGCACCGTGGAGCCCTCGGGCTTGGACAGGGGCGAGAAGGCGCGGTCGCTGGTGGCCAGCGTGGAGATGGTGACGGGGCGCCAGGTGATGTTGCGCGCCCGGGTGAAGGACTCGGTGCGCTCGTGCACCGGGATTTCGTCGAAGGGCACCGGCGCCGGGTCGAACGCGAAGGCGCTCGCCACGGAGTTGCCCTTCAGGTCCACCACGGACGGGGTGCACGTCTCGCACGAGACGACTTCCAGGCGGGCGCCCATCTGCCCCAGCGCGCGCGGCAGGTACTTCGTGCGGATGACCTGGGTGGTGTTGGGCGGCACCGTGATGGTGTCCGGCGTGAACGGATCCGCCTGGTCGCCCGCGACCTTCAGCGTCAGGGGCAGGTCCACCGGGTTGGTGACGGTGACCTCCAGCACGCGGTCGCTGTCCACCTCCAGCGTCTCGTAGTCCAGCACCGGCGGGTACACGCCAATGGGCGTGGGCGTGCCCAGGCCGCGCACGGGGAGCTGGTGGGTGGAGCCCACGTTGGCGTCCGTCGTCACGCGCAGCGTCTCTTCCACGGCGCCTTCGGCCAGCGGGTGGAAGCGCACCTTCACCACGTGCGACTCGCCCGGCGGCACGCGGCCGCCGCCTTCGGTCAGCTCCACTTGATAGGACGGATTGTCGCCCAGCCCCAGCGCCTCCAGCGCGGAGAACGGCACGTAGCCCACGTTGCGGATGCGCACCTCGCGCTCACGCCATTCGCCCACCGGCACCTCTCCGAAGTCGAGCGCCTCCATGTCCAGCACCGCGGTGGCCTGCACCCCGCGCGTCTGGTCTTCTTCGTGACACGCCAGCGTCCCCGCGACCAGCGACGCCAACAGGACGAACCGACCCCTCCACCCCATCACCATTGTCCGCTCCCCACCCTTCCCCACCACACGCACACGGATGCCCGGGACACGTGATCCATCTCGGGCTGGCTCTAATCAAGTCTCGTGCCGTCGCGGGGCCGGAGGGGGCGCCCACCTGAAATCAAGGACTTGGCGCGGGCCTTGGCGGCCAAGTGAGCGCTGGAGGGAACCAGGGTGCCCTGGAGGGTGAAAGGTTTTTCCCGACCTTTTGCCAACCCTCACCCCCATCTTTTCAGGGGGGATACCGGACGTTTCCCGCGACGAAGGTCGCGATCGCATCGGCCACGGCCTGCGGCTGCTCCAGGTGGACGTGGTGGCCGCCCTGGAAAACCTGGGGAGGGCCCACCAGGGTGCGCAACGCGTCCAGGCGCCCCTGGAGGAGGGGCGGGGAAGGGGACAGGCCGTCGCTCCCACGCAGGACCTGGACGGGGCAGGTGACGGCGGCCTCCAGGGCCAGCCACTGGTCCTCGTCGAAGCCCTGGCCGAAGCGGCGGCGGTGGCGCGGATCGAAGGTGAAGGCCTGCTCGCCCTCGGGCGTGGGGTGGGTGCCGTGGCGGGCAAAGAGCAGGGCCGCGTCCGGGGACAGGGTGGGGTTCGCCTGGCGCAGGCGCTCCGCGGCGGCCTCCACGGTGGGGTAGCGCTTGCGGTTGGGTGGGCGGCGCGCGTCGTCCAGGAAGCCGCGCAGCCGCTGCACGGCCCCCTCCGGGGGACCGCCGGAGGGGCCCAGGCTCTCGATGAGGGTCAGGCTCTGGATGCGCTCGTGGCGCGCGGCGGCGTACGCCAGCGCGACGATGCCGCCCAGCGAGTGCCCCACGAGGTGCACGGAGGGCAGGGCCAGCCCGTCCAGGGTGGCCTCCACGTCCAGCAGGTGGTCGCTGAGGTGGTAGGCGGCGCCGGGCCCCACGTGGCCGCTCTCCCCCATGCCCCGGAAGTCGAGCAGCACCGTGCGCCAGTCGTTGGGCAGGTGTTCGCAGAGCGGGTCGAAGCTGTGCGAGTGGTCCAGCCAGCCGTGGAGGAACAGGACGGCGGTCGTTCCGCCCGGGTGGCGCTGGCGCACGTGCAGCGGCAGGCCCTCGGCATCCAGGGTGAATGATTCGAAGGGGGCGGTGGGCATGAGAGCTCCTCATGCCCGTGTGTCAGCAACGGGGTGTGGGCCTCAAGGGGCCGCGCGTCCGCCCATGCGAGGTTGCCGAGCCCGTCAAGGCCGGGCGCGGCCGTGCGACAACGCTGGGTCGGCTCGGACCAGGGCGGCGCGCATGGCCGCCCGTGGCGCGAACTCAGATGGCGGTGGTGGACGACGCGGCGGGGCGCGGCGGGCCCCCCGAATCCGGACGGCCGAGCACCAGCGCCAGCTGCCGGGCCTGGCTCTCCGTGGCGCAGCGGTACTCCTGGACCTTGCCGTTGGGCCGTTCAATCCGAATCACCCAGACGTCATTCTCCTTGGTCACCACAGGCGCTTGGGACATTGCTTCCCTCCTTGCCCGGACAGAAAGCATCCTTCGTGCCGACACCTGGGCTTGAGCCAAATGCCTGATTTCCGGCCGTCTCCCCGTCTGGCGGCGGAACGAGTGACAAAATTCGTTCAGCGAGCCGACAATTTTCGGGCGTCCGGGTCGCACTCCTTGCGTAGCCCCGCAGGGCAATCCGAAGTCGTTGGAATGACAAACATGCTTCAGGCCGGGTCAGGCCACTCCCAGGCGGAGCGGTAGCCGCCGTCCGTCTGGGTGCCTTCGATGAAGCGCGCGTAGAACGCGTGGCTGCTCAGGGTGGCGGAGTCGCCCACGACGAACAGGTGCCGGCGAGCGCGGGTGAGCGCGACGTTCATGCGACGCAGGTCGTTGAGGAAGCCCAACTGCCCCTCGCTGTTGGAGCGGGTGAGGCTGACCAGGATGGCGTCCTTCTCCCGGCCCTGGAACGCGTCCACCGTGTCCACCTCCACCTCCGGGTGGACGGCCTCCAGCGCCTCGCGAAGCTGGCGGGCCTGGGCGCTGTACGGGGCGATGACGGCCACCTCGCGTGGGGACAGGCCCAGCGCCAGCAACTGGCGCACGCGGGCGACCACGTAGTCCGCTTCACCCGGGTTGAAGAGGCTGTGCGTGGTGGGCTCCACCTCCTCGTCGAAGCCCTTGCCCGCCGTGTCCAGGAAGAGCACCGGCGGGGCGTCCACCTCCGCTCCGGGCGTCAGCACCTCCCCGAGCGTGCGCTCCGCCACGGACGGGTGGGCGCGCAATTCGTCGGCGTACATCTCCCGGGAGGGGAAGGCCATGATGGTGGCGTTCATCCGGTACTGCTCGCGCAGCATGCGCTTCACGTCGTCGCCGTGGTCCTTGAGCAGCCGCTCGAAGAGGCTCACGCCCAGGCCCGCCTTGGACGCCTCCTGCGACAGCACGGTGGGCGGCAACTGCTGCGGATCTCCAGCGAGCACCACCTTCGGCGCGCGCAGGAAGCCCAGCAGGGCCAGGGGTTCGGTGGCCTGCGTGGCTTCGTCCAACAGGGCCCGGTCGAACTCCTCGCCGGCGAGGATGCCGGAGCCCAGGCTCGCGAGCGTGACGCACACCACGTCCGAGCGCGCGAGCACCGCCCTCACGGCCTTCTTCTCCAGCTTGCGCGCCTCATCCATCAGGTCCTTCGCCTCCGCCGTGGAGGAGCGGGCGTTGGAGAAGCGCTCGCGGCTGCGGCCCTGGCTGCGCTGGCGGCGCGCGTAGCCGAACAGGTCGAAGGCTTCATCGAACAGGTCACGGCTGATGATGCGGTCCGGGTGCTCCTCCACCACGATGTCCAGCGTGTGCTCCTGGAGCCGCGCGGCGACGCGGGCCGGGTGGCCCACGCGGATGGCCCTCAGGCCCTTCTCCAGACACAGCTCCAGCAGGTGATCCACGGCGGCGTTGCTGGCCGCGGTGCACAACAGGCGCTCCCCGCGCGCGACGGCCTGCGCCGCCACCTCCGCGAGCACGGTGGACTTGCCGGTGCCGGGCGGGCCGTGGACCAGGAAGAAGTCCTCCGCGGCCAGCGCGCGCTTCGTGGCGTCGAGCTGCTCCGGGTTGAGCGGGCGGCTCGGCGTGAAGTCCTTCGTGTTGTCGAAGCGCGGGGGCTCGTTGCCCAGCAGCACCTCGCGCTTGTGTCGCTCGGCGCCCTTGTCCAGGGCCTTCACGCGCTGGAGGCCCGCGCGCACGCGCTCATACGTGATGTCGTTGGGGACGACGTCCAGGCGCAAGAGCCCTTCGGAGATGTACGCGGGCGGGTCGCGGTCGAACGCGAGCTGGATGCGGGTGGAGGAGGCGCGCGACACGAGCGCCTTCGCCGGGTCCTTCACCTCCGCGCGGCGGGGCAGCACCGCCACGAAGTCGCCGTTGGACAGGCGCGTGGGCAGGCGTCCCCGGTCCGCGCGGGCGAGCGTGAGGAGGATGCGGCCGCCCAGGCCCACCTCCTCCTCGACGGTCTCCAGGTCCAGCACCGACAGGCCCTGCTCCTCGCGCTCACGCAGGGACAGCCCCTGCGCGAACGCGGCGGTGCGGGCCTTCTCGGCCTCGCGCTCCTGGGCGAGGAGCGAACCGAGCTTGTCGAAGAACGAGACGTCACGGGCCATGGGGCAGGTCATGCCACCACAGGCGCCCCGGCGGCCAGCGTGCCGTCACGGCCCGTGTCGGGCAGGGGCCCCTACTGGCAGGCGTACGTGTACGAGGAGGGGGTGCTCCAGGTGCCGTCCGCGTTGATGAGGCGCACGGTGTAGCCGCTCGTCGGGTAGGTGGTGCCCCAGCAGTCGCGGGCGCGCACGTCGTTGCGGAACGCGGTGCCCAGGCTCCAGTTGCCCACGCGGCGCTGCTTCTCGTACGCGGCCACGCGGTCCACGGCCTCCGCCCAGGTGGCGTCCGCGGCGAGCACGTCCCGGCGCTTCTCCAGGAACTTCTGGAGCCAGGCGTTCTCCGTGATGCCGTTGTAGCCAATCACCGGCGCCACCTGCCCGCTGTTGCCCAGGGCCGTGTTGGCGCTGCGGATGATGGCCTTCACGCCGCTCTCGCCGTGGTTGATGGCCGCGTCGTACAGCGCCGCCTTGGTGAGCGCCTGGGTGAAGCCCCAGCGCGTGGCCTCGTTCATGATGGGCGTGTAGTAGAGCGCGTCGCTCACCTGGTCCTGGCACTGCTTGAAGTCCGCCTGCGTCGCGACGGTGTTGAAGCTGGCCGCCCAGTCCGCCGTCCAGTTGCCCACCGCGTCCAGCTCCGCCGTGGAGGCCTGGTCCTGGCCGGTGGACAGGAAGCGGTTGTTGATGACGTTGAGCGCGGACCAGTACTTCGCGAGGCGGTTGCCATTGGCCTCGGTGCGCAGCGCCCGGTAGCACTGCACGACCTGGATGGCGTCGCCGGTGCCGGTGCAGAAGCCCGCGCGCCCGTTGGTGTAGCCGCGCCCGTCCTGGATGTTCTCCGAGTAGGCGTAGTTGAGCGTGGGCGTGTCGTTCTCCCAGATGCTCGTCAGGGCCTCCGCGACCTTCTTCTGGTTCGCGGTGAGGCCGGAGCCGCCCGGGGACGTGGTGCCGCAGCTGTCGGACTGGACCTTCACGTTGGCCGCGGTGAACGACGTGTTGGAGGTGGTGGAGTAGTAGAACGTGTGCGACGCATTCACCGCCACCGTCAGCGCGGAGGTCCGCGTGAAGGTGCACGTGCGGTTCGACTGCGTATGCGTCCAGCCGGGTTGATCATCGTCACACGTCACGCCCGACGGCACGTCGATGGAGATTTGAGGATTGGCGATGGCCACCGTGCCCGTGTTCTTGAACACGAGCGTGCCCCAGTAGTCCGCGCCCACGTACGTGTTCGTGGTGACCGAGTGCGTGCACGCGCCCAGCGCCTGCTCCACCGCGGCCGGTGCACCTCCGGCGTCGACTTCCTCCGCCGCACCACAGCCGACGGCCAGCGCCGCCAGCCCCGTGAGGACGAACAACCGACGGGCTCCACCCTGTGAACGCTTCGCTTCCATGTGCCTGCTCCCTGTCGTGGACGGTGAAGGCCGGTCGTGAGGCCGCATCCCCGCGAAAGCTGGAATATTGGAATTTACTGCAAAGTCCAAGTCCTCCCTGTGCGCGGGAACGCGAAGGCCGCGCCTACCCTGGCGCAGGCGCCGGAGCGTCCGGCAGCGGCAGCACCCGCCACAGTTGGGGCTTGTCGTACTGGGGCGGAATCATCCCCAGGGGCCAGCCGTCCGCGGTGAGCTCCGCGTACTGGTAGCCGCGTCCCCCGAAGGGGATGCGGGTGCCGGTGCCGGGCAGGCCCACGCCGATGGCCGCGTGCGCCAGCGCATCCGAGTACAGCATCACCGCGTCCACGCCCACCTGCCGCAGCAGCATCAGCGCCAGGACCGCCTTGGAGTCGCAGTCGCCGCGGTCCTGCGCGGGCACCAGCCCCGGCGGGACGATGCCGAACGGTTCGTCCCCGGGCAGCTCGTAGCGGATGCGGCGCACGAAGCCGAGGATGAGCTCGGTGGCCTGCGCCGCGTCCAGGTCGCGCTCGCGGATGGAGACGGCGAAGCGCTCGCCCAGCACGCGCACCGGCTCCGCGTTGCTGTGCATCAGCTCCGCGTAGATGCAGCGCATGTCCGTGCCGCACCCTGGCGGCGCCACGTACGTGAAGCGCTCCGGGCCCATGGAGCGGTAGCGCAGCCGCACGCTGTAGTCGCGGTGCGCCTCTTCCAGCCCGCGCTCCACCGACTCGCCCAGGCCATAGGCCACCAGTTGCCGCGCGGGCGCGAGCCCCTCCACGCGCCAGTCATACGCATGGGCCCGGTCCGGGGGCGTGTCCTCCGGCACCAGCACCGTGCCCAGGTCCAGCGTGGCCTCCACCGGGGCGCCCGTGCCTGCTTCCGTCGGCGCGGGCGCCGCGAGCCGGCCCGCCTTGCGCAGCTCCACGCGCCACACGGCGGTGATCAGCACCGCGCCCACCAGCGCCAACACCCACCATCGGATCCAGGAGCGCGGGGCCATGCGAACTCAGGCGGGCGCGCGCAGCATGCCGGTGGGAAGCTGCGGGAAGGGGATGAGGCCGTTGAGCGTGGCCTGCAGGCCGGGCGCGGTGAGCAGGGCGATGACGAGCAGGAAGGCGCACAGGATGAGCGCCGCGGCGATGTTGCCCTTGCGCACCTCCGCCAGCTCATCGATGCCCGGCGTCATCCGGTCGAACAGCCGCACGCCCAGCGCGAGCACCGCCACGCCCACCGCCAGCGACAGCGCGACGTGCACGAGCGACAGGCCCATCAACTGGAGCACCGCGATGGGCGGCACGGGCGGGTTCTGCACCGCGATGTCCACCGCGTCCCCGGTGGCCTTCAGCGCGTGCTGCACGAGCAGGCCCAGCGACACGAGGCTCGTCGCGTGCACCAGCCCCGCGGCCACGTTGCCCTGGCGCAGCTCCTCCACCGGGTGGCTGTCCAGCAGGCGGCCAAGGCCATGCATTCCCAGGCCGATGCCGAGCGCGGCCACGAGGCCACCGAAGACGACCTTCACGAGTCCGACGACGAAGAGGGTGAGGTCCATGGGGCGTGCGAGGGACTGTAGCGGAAGTCCCCCCCGCCGCCATGCCGGATGCTCACGCGTCGTGCTCGGTGCCCTTCTTCCGGCGGCTGAGCGTCCAGCCAAGGAGGAGCAGCGCCGCCCAGCCCGCGCCTGACGCCGGCCCGCTGCCCACGGAGCACCCCAGGCTGCGCGACATGTCCGACGTCGGGTCGTACTCCACGGCGACGTGGAAGTTGCACAGCGCCGCGTTGCCGGCCCGGTCCAGGGCGGTCACCTGCACCGAGTGCATCCCCGGCGCCAGCGGCGTCCCAAGCTCCGGGGTGTAGAGGATCTCCGCCGGGGACACGGTGTCCTCGGCGGTGGCCAGCGGGTAGTCGGCGCGGGTGCCGGACATCACGGCGGTCTTGAGCGTGACGTCCTCCGGGCAGGTGAGGGCGGGCGGCCGGGAGTCGCGCACCTTCACCTGGATTTCACACGCGCGGCTGTTGCCCGCCTCATCGGTGCGGGTGAGCTGCACGCGGGTGATGCCCAGGGGGAACAGGTCGCCGGGCGAGTGCGTGCGGGAGGTGGTCGTCCGCGCGGAGACGTTGTCGCTGGCGTCAGCCTCCGGCCACCACGCGCGCGCGCCGTCAGGCCCTTCGGCCTCCACGCGCACCTCGGACACCTTGCACGCGGCCGCGGGCGGCTGGCCGTCGCGCACGGTGACGGGGAAGGCGCAGGTGGACGTGTTGCCCACGCGGTCGCGGGCCGTCATCGTCACCAGCGTCGTGCCCACGGGCAGGGTGCTGCCGTTCTCCGGGATGACGGAGGTGATGACGTCGCCGCCCGACTCCTCCGTCACCGTGAAGGGCGGGTAGTACACCGTGGCGCCCTGGGACGAACGGGTGTTGACGATGAGCTCCGACGGGCAGCCCTGGATGGTGGGCGGCGTCAGGTCGGCCACGGTGACGTCCATGGCGCACGCGGCGACGCGACCCTGCGCGTCCTCGGCCTCGTAGTAGACGCCGAAGCCCATGGGCATGGACAGCGGTGTGCCCTCGGGATGGCTGGTGCGCACCGTCAGGGGCGCCTGTCCGCCGGTGAGCGTGGGCACCGGGAGGTGCATCTCCGTGCCCTGCGCATGCGTGGCGGGCACGTCCAGGTGGGCCGGGCAGTCCCGGAAGGCGGGCGCCGTGGCGTCGCGGTCCAGCCGCCACAGCGACAGGCCCTGGAAGTTGCTGTCATCCGGCACCAGCAGCGAGTCCCCGAAGGACACCACCGTCGACGGTGAGTAGGTCCGGCTCGACGGCACGCGGGCCAGGCGGTACGTGCCCTGGGCGGTGCCGTCGGTGCGCCACAACTCCGCGCCCCACTCATTCGGGGCGCGGTAGAAGACGAGCTCATCCCCCCAGGCGGCGAGGAAGCTCGGCACCCTCTGCTGACCCGCGTCCTCCAGCGGGACGACCGTGGTCTTCTCCGCCGTGCCGTCCGTCATCCACAACTGGCGGCCGGAGCCCGTGCCCTGGGTGAGGTAGTAGACGCGCGCGCCCGCACGGACGAGCGTGACCGTCCCGGTGATGTCCCTGGGAAGCGCCTTCACCGGCAGGGTGCCCGCTTCGGTGCCGTCCGTGCGCCAGAGGTCCACCTGCTGGCCGTCCTGCGCGAGGAACAGCAGGGTGTCACCCAGCGCGGTGAACTGGCTCAACGCCGGCTCGAAGCGGCCCGCGACGAGGTCGCTCACCAGGGCGGTGCCCTTCTCCGTCCCGTCCGTCTTCCACAGGGCCCGGCCGTGCTGGACGTCGTCCACGGTGAAGAAGCAGGTGGAGCCCATCGCGGTGATGGCGCTGGGATTCGAGGACCCTACGCCGGGATGGATGTCGCGCACGCGCCAGGTGCCCGCTTCGGTGCCATCCGTGCGCCACAGCTCGCGGCCCTCGGGACCGGCGGCGCTGAAGAGCATGGCGTCGCCACACCGCCCCAGGATGGAAGGGAAGGAACCCTGGGGGCCGGGCAGCACGTCCTTGATGCGCACGGTGCCCGCTTCGGTGCCGTCCGACTTCCAGATCTCGCTGTCGCCCTCGCTGCCCTCCGCGACGAACAGCACGGAGTCGCCGAAGGCGACGGGCAGGTTGGGCGAGCGCACGCCGCTGGCCACCCCCGGTTGGATGTCGCGCACGACGTGGGTGCCCTGGGCGGTGCCGTCGCTCGTCCACAACTCGCGGCCGCTGGCCGAGTAGCTCCAGGCGGAGAAGAACAGGCGGCCGGGCACCGCGGCCAACGTCATAGGGTCCATGACGGCGGAGGCCGGCACCAGGTCCTGCACGGAGCGCGTGCCCTGGGCGGTGCCATCCGTCGCCCACAGCGTCAGGGGCCGGTGCTCGTAGGACTCCACGCGCGGGCCGGTGAAGAAATAGAGCTGCCCGTTCAGGAGGGCCCGGGGCTGGGACTCGAAGTTCGTGACCAGGCTGGAGAAGACGTTCTCGTCCGGCAGCTTCGACAGCTGACGCACGCTCACCGAATCCGGGCCGTCACCCGCCGCCAGCGCGGGGCCGCCGACCGCCACCAGTGCCAACGCCGAAAGCCACGCACGACCGCTGACAGTCATCATCCCGACCCCTCCCCGCCACAACGCCCGTGACACCGACTGCTTGGCGACCGCCGTCCGGTGGATCCACGCGGGACCCGCCTGACGTCACCCACACTGGGTGCGCACCGTCCGCACGGTCCGGCGGATCCACAACCCGGGGGCCGGCTGACTGTTCGCAAGCCATCGCTGGGAAGCGGTGTCACACCTGTTTCATGTGTTCACCACCGGCCGGCCGGGCCCGGATTCCCATTCGCTGAGACTGGCAACTGTCGCGCCCTGGAATCCCCCGGTAGAGTCCGCTCTGACGCATGGCGTCGTGCGTCTTCGGGTACGAGACAAGGTGCACCATGAGACAGCTTCAGGTCCGAGGCCTCTTCGAAGGGTATGGCATCGCGCCGGGCACCTGGGACGAGCTGTTGGGCACCGGGGAGTCACCGCGCGAGGACGTGCTGCGGCTGTTGGAGCGACTGGGCGCGCGCACTCCGGCGGAGTTCTCGCGGATGCAGGCGCTGGCGGAGCGGGCGCTGATGAACCAGGGCGTGACGTTCTCCGTGTACGCGGATCAACGGGGCACGGAGCGCATCTTCCCCTTCTGCCTCATCCCCCGGCTGGTGTCGGCCTCCGACTGGGAGCACGTGGAGCGCGGGCTGGAGCAGCGCGTGCGCGCGCTGGGCCTGTTCCTGGATGACATCTACGGCGAGCAGCGCATCTTCGCCGGGCGGCCGGAGCTGCGGGACATGGTGCTGGGCACGCCGCAGTACCTGCCGAAGCTGCGGGGCGTGCGGCCCGCGGGTGGGGTGCGCATCCACATCGCGGGCATCGACCTCATCCGCGACGGGCAGGGCACCTTCCGGGTGCTGGAGGACAACCTGCGCACGCCCTCGGGCGTGTCGTACGTGCTGGAGGGCCGCGTGCTCTCCAAGCGCGTGCTGCCGGAGGTGCTGGAGCGCACGCGGGTGCGGCGCGTGGACCACTACCCGGCGAAGCTCGCGGAGACGCTGCGCGCGTCGTCCCCGGAGGACCCGGAGCGCTCCACCGCGGTGGTGCTGACGCCGGGCCCGTACAACTCCGCCTACTTCGAGCACAGCTTCCTCGCGCGCACCATGGGCGTGGAGCTGGTGCACGGCGCGGACCTCTTCGTGGACGACGACCGCGTCTGGCTGCGCACCACGCGCGGGCCCAAGCGCGTGCACGTCATCTACCGGAGAATCGACGACGCGTTCATCGACCCGGAGGCCTTCCGGCCCGACAGCATGCTGGGCGTGAGGGGCCTCTTGCGCGCCTGGGCGGCGGGCAACGTGGCGCTGGCCAACGCGCCGGGCAACGGCGTGGCGGATGACAAGGCGGTGTACGCGTTCGTGCCGGAGTTCATCCGCTTCTACCTGAACGAGACGCCCATCCTGGAGCAGGTGCCCACGTACGTGTGCGCGCGGGAGGCCGACCGCCGCTACGTGCTGGACCACCTGGAGGAGCTGGTGGTGAAGGCGGTGGACGAGGCGGGCGGCTACGGCATGTTGATGGGACCGCAGTCCACGAAGGAGGAGCGGGAGGACTTCCGCCAGCGCATCCTCGCGCAGCCCCGGCGCTACATCGCGCAGCCGCGCGTGGAGCTGTCCACCTGTCCCACGTGGGACGCGGCCTCCGGGACGGTCGTCGCCCGGCGGGTGGACCTGCGTCCGTACATCCTCACCACGCCGCAGGGTCCGTGGGTGCTGCCGGGCGGCTTGAGCCGCGTGGCGCTGCGCGCGGGCTCCTACGTGGTCAACTCCAGCCAGGGTGGCGGTTCCAAGGACACCTGGGTCCAGAAGGAGGATGCATGATTGCCCGCATCGCGGAGCACTGCTTCTGGTTGGGGCGCTACCTGGAGCGGCTGGAGAGCGTCGCGCGGGTGTTGCAGATGACGGATCAGCTCGCGCTGGACGCGGACCTGCCGGCGGACCAGTGCTGGGTGCCGGCGCTGGCCATCTTCGGGGAGCGGTCCACCTTCGCGGGGAAGCACGGCGTGAAGGCCGAGTCCGACGGCGAGGCGGTGCAGCACTTCCTCACCTGGGAGCAGGACAACGGCTCCAGCCTGGTGCACACGGTGCTGGCGGCGCGCGACAACGCGCGCACCATCCGCGAGGTGGTCAGCCGCGAGTGCTGGGAGGTGACGAACGAGCTGTACCACTTCCTCACCGGCGAGACGGGCCGGGCGGAGTACGCCGCGTCGCGCTTCGGCTTCTACCAGCACATCCGGCGCATGGTGCAGCTGTGCCTGGGCCTCTTGGACAGCACCATGCTGCACGACACGCCCCAGGAGTTCGTCTGGCTGGGCGTGATGCTGGAGCGGGCGGGGCAGACGTCGCGTCTGCTGGACGTGCACCACCACGTCTTCAGCGAGATGAAGCACGGGCACCGGGTGGTGGAGACGGCGCTGTGGCTGTCGCTCTTGCGCGCGTGCTCCGGCTTCGAGCCCTTCATGAAGAGCCACCAGGGCCGGGTGACTGGCGACGCGGTGGCGGCGTTCCTGCTGTTCGAGCCGCGCTTCCCGCGCTCGGTGCGCTTCTGCCTGGAGTCCGCGTACCGCTATCTGGGGCACCTGTGCCCGGTGGTGGCGAAGGGGCAGCCAGGAGAGGAGTGCCTGTCCCGGCTGGTGCCCCTGGTGGAACAGCTGACGCCCCAGTCCCTGGCGGGCGAGGGTGACGCGGTGCACGCCCTGCTCACGCGCATGGTGGAGGGCACGGACGCGCTGTGCACGCTGATCTCCCGCGATTTTTTCGGACGGGCCCCCGTGCAGGTGGGCACCCAGGAGATGGCCGGGTAGAGTCCGCGCCCATGTTGAACCTGCTCGCGCTGTCCTTCGAGGGAGAGCTCGCCCCCGGTCTGGACCTGCGCTGCCTTGCCCCCGGACGCAAGCCGCCGGACGGCTGGGGCGTGGGCTACTACCCGGGCGGCGAGTTCGCGGCCACGGTGTTGAAGGAAGCCGCGCCCCAACTGCACAGCACCCGCAGCGAGCTGGTGCGCACGTGGGATCCGCTGGAGTCCTCGCTGATGCTGCTGCACCTGCGCACGGCGACGTGGGGGCCCATCACGGAGGCCAACACGCAGCCGTTCTGCCGCAGCGCCTGGGGCCGGGACTGGCTGCTCGCGCACAGCGGCAGCCTGGAGCAGCGGCTGAAGATGCCCGTCGGCGCGCGCTTCGAACCGGTGGGCTCCACGGACTCGGAGACGCTGTTCTGCCGCTTCCTGGACTGGATGCAGGACCAGGGCTGGCGAAGCCTGGGAGAGGTGGACGCGTTCCGGCTGCGCGCGTGGCTGGAGGAGCTGAACCAGCTGGGGCCGTTGACGCTGGTGGTGTCGGACGGCCGGGACCTGCTGCTCTACGCGGACTGCACCGGCGCGACGCAGGGCTGGGTGTGGCAGGTGTCGCCGCCCTACGAGCGGCTGGTGCTGGGCGACGAGGACGTGGAGTTGGATCTCACGCGCCGCGGGGCCAAGAGCCGCAAGGGCGTCATCGTCGCCACGCAGCCCTTGGACTCGCGCACGGACGTGCCGGCGAACTGGACGCAGCTCACGCCGGGAGGCCTGGTGCTGGTGCGCCAGGGGGCCATCCGCGTGGAGGCGCTGCCGCCGGGGGCGCAGGGCACGGTGGCGCCCGCGATGGCGGCGGAGTTCGAGGCGCGAAGCCGCCTGCGCCGTCCGCCGGAGACGCCGGTGCGGGTGATGGACGTGGTGCACCGCACCGTCTACCGCTACCAGAACCCGGTGGAGCGCAGCTCGCACCTGTTGCGGCTGACGCCCCTGCATGACCGGCTCCAGTCGCTCCTGTCGCACGACGTGACGCTGTCGGCGGGTGTGACGCGCTCGGAGTACGAGGACGTCTTCGGCAACCGGGTGCGCCGGGCGATGGTGGACATGCCCTACACGGAGCTGGTGATGGAGGCCCGCTCGCGCGTGGAGCTGCGCGACACGGATCCATTGGGTTACCGGCCCCTGCACGTGCGCTCGGTGCTGCCGCTGGTGTGGATGCCGTGGCAGGCGAACATGCTCCAGCCGTACCTGCTGCCGCCGGAGCTGCCGGACACGCAACTGGAGGAGCTGTCCGAGTACGCGATGAGCTTCGCGCGTCGCAACGACTTCGACCTCTTGGACACGCTGCTGGACATCAACTACTCCATCTTCAAGGAGTACCAGTACGCGCAGGGCACGACGACGCTGAACACCACGGCCTTCTCCGTGTATTCGGCGCGCAGGGGCGTCTGCCAGGACTTCGCCAACGTGTTCATCTGCCTGGCGCGCCTGTTGGGCGTGCCGGCGCGCTACGTGTGCGGCTACCTCTACACGGGGCCCAAGCACGCGAACACGGCGCAGGCGGAGGCGTCCCACGCGTGGGTGCAGGTGTATCTGCCGGAGGTGGGGTGGAAGGGGTTCGACCCGACCAACGGCATCCTCACGCAGACCGACCACGTGCGCGTGGCGGTGGGCCGGCAGTACTCGGACGCGACGCCGACCACGGGCACCATCTACCTGGGAGGCGGGGGCGAGCAGTTGGAGGTGTGGGTCCGCTGCGAGCCGGTGATGCCCGAAGGACAGTGATGTCTCACCCGTCCCGGGGTCGTGTTTCACGAAGACGGATCCGCGAATCCCTCGGGTCCTGATCCACCGGCGTCAGGGGTTGCCTCCCCCGGTCCTCGTATGGAGACAGGCCGGTTCCTAGACTGTCTTTCCCCCTCAGTTGGAGAAAGACAGACATGGAAGCCAATTCCAGCCCTCCCGCGCGCCGCGTGCGGGTGGAGTCGCCGGAAGCTGTTCCGTTCCTGCTCGTGCCCGAGTCCCTCCTCCCGGAAGTCGACCACCCGTGTCGCATCCCGGTGAAGAACGTGGAGGAGGCGGAGTTCCTGGCGGCGGCGCTCCAGGAGCACTGTGGCGTCTACCTGGGCGCGCGCGCCTCCGAACACCGTGAGCTCGCGGACTGGGCGGACGCCACGCCGGTGGGCGTCTGCGTGGGCGGTCCCTGGAAGAAGGATCCGCCCGCGAACCTCACCGAGCTCCTGGGCCGCGTGCCGGTGAAGAACCCCATCTCCGAGGGCCGGCAGTTGTTCGCGGAAGGGGACACGCGGCCGATGGAGCGCACGGACGCGGTGCTCGTCCACAAGCGCGATCCGGCGAACGTGCTGCTCGCCAACGGCTGCCGGGTGGGCGCGCTGCACCAGTTCAACGCGTTCATGGAGTCGCCGGAGTTCCTCTTCGACCATCCCTCCGAGCACGTGCAGGGCATGCTCCTCACGGAGATCGCCCGCCAGGCGAGCCTCGCGAGCATCCACGGGGTGGGGCTGCCGTTCGACTGGGTCACCATCCTGACCCGGCTCACGTTGGAGTTTCAGCGCTTCGTGCGCCTCGACGCACCGCTGGTGATGCGCACCTTCGTCAGCTTCCGGCTGCCGGAGTGGGCGGAGCCGGTGCGAACCGAAGGCCGCAAGGGCCGCATGTGGATCGCCGTGCAGGGCTGGCAGGACGGGGTCTGCTGTTTCTCGGGGCTGCTCGGGGCCGTCAGCAAGGCGGCGTCATGAAGCACCTGCACCGGTGGATGCCCACCCTGCTGATGGTGACGGGGCTGGGGTTGCTCGTCCCGCTGGGCCTCCGGCAGCTTTCGCGCACGCCGGAGGACAGCCGCGTCGTGGCGGGCCTGATGCTCGCGGCCTACGTGGCGTGGATGTTGATTGAGAGCCGGGTGACGCTGCGTGAGACGAGCAAGCCCACCGCCGAGCGTGACGGCTCCACGCTCGAACTCTACGCCGTGGCGCGGCTGACCACGCTGCTGCTCGCGCAGGTGTTCCCCACGCTGGAGGTGGGCCCCGGGATTCGGGCCGGGGGGCTGGTCTGCTTCATCGGCGCGGTGGTGCTGCGGTTGACGGCCATCCGCACGCTGGGGCGGGCCTATTCGCACCGGGTGCGGCTGCCGGATGCGAGCCTGCTCGTCACGGGCGGCGTCTACCGGAAGCTCCGGCACCCGGCGTACACCGGCATGTTGCTGGCGCACGTGGGCTACCTGTTTGTCTTTCCCAGCGTGCCGGCCATCGCCGCGTTCACGGTGCTCTTCGTGCCGGCGGTGCTGCTGCGCATCCGGCACGAGGAGAAGCTGCTGCTGGGCTCCTTCCCGGGCTACGAGGCCTACGCGGCGACGCGCAAGCGGTTGGTCCCATGGCTCTGGTAACGGGCGGGGAGGGCTTTGACGTCGTGCTGCTCGGTGCGACGGGCCTCATGGGGCAGGCCATCCTGCGCCAGCGCGGCGCGCATTCCGTGCACGCGCTGGTGCGCTCTCCGGATGGGCGCGCGTGGGGCGAAGACGTCCACGTCCATCGCGGAGACCTGCACGCCATCCCGGAGGCGTTGTTCCCGTCGCACCCCTACGTGGTCCTGCACTTCGCCACGAAGCCCCGGGACACCGACGGCACGGGCTTCGAGCGGACCAACGTGGAGGGAACGCAGAAGCTGCTGTCACGCCTCACCAAGGACTGCCGGGGCGTCATCCACGGCAGCTCCATGTCCGTCTATGGGCCGGGTCCGCACCTGGGCGTGACGGAAGCGCATCCGTTGAACCCCGTCACGCCCCTGGCCCGCTCCCGCGTGGCGTCCGAGGCGCTCATCACGAAGCACGCGGCCGCAGCCGGCATGGGCGCGGCGTTGCTGCGCACGCGCTTCCTCATCGGACAGGGCGACCGGTTCGTCCTCCCCGCGATGGTGAAGATGCTGGAGCGCAGGCGCCAGCTCGGGGCGGACACGGTGGCCTGCTCGGTCATCGACGTGGATGACCATGCGCGCATCATCTGGAAGCTCGCACGCCGCATGATGGACACGCCCCGTCCCGAACAGCGGGCCTACAACGTGGCGTATTCGCGCCCGCTGGTGCGCTCGGAGTTCCTGGGCACGCTGGTGCAGGGGCTCGGGTTGCCCCCGCCGGTCGTGAAGGTGCGCGTCCCCGACCTGCTCCTGAAGGCCCTGCGTGATGCCCCCAGTCGCCGTGCCCAGGCGCTGGCCGAACGTCTGGAGTTGCTCACCCGCTCGCAGTGCCTGGACGTCGCGCGGCTCAAGGCGGTGCCCGGCATGCGCGCACTCCTCGCACGGTCTCCGGTGGAGGCCCTGCGAGCCGCCCTCGACACCTTTCGTTCCTGAAGGAACCCCCGCCATGTCCGCCCCCCTTCCACTTGTGTCCATGACCGAGGCCGGAGACCCGAGCCACGTCGGTCAGAAGTTCGCGCGCCAGCAGCACCTGGCGCGGCACGGCTTCCCGGTTCCCGAGTTCTTCTGTCTCACCACCACGATGTTCCAAGAGGTCGCGAGCCCCATCCTCTCCGCCATCGAGCAGCTCACCTCCACGGTGGACCGTTCGTCCCAGCAGGACATCCGCCGCGTCGCGGAGGAGATTGAGAGGCTCTTCGTCGAAGTGCCCCTGAGCGCCGAGCGGGAGGCGTCCATCCTGGACGCGTTCGACCGGACCTTCGGAGCCAACGCGGTGGTCGCGGTGCGCGCCTCCGTGGTGGGCCGCGCGCTGGGGGAGAGCGAGGACTCGGAGAGCGACCCGTTCGCGGGGGTGAGTTCGACGTTCCTCTACGTGCGGCGCGACGCGCTGCTCGAACGGATCCGCCGCTGCTGGGCGTCCGCCTATACGCCCGAAGGGCTCATCTACCGGCTGTCCCAGGGACGTGAGGTCCGGGGGCTCACCGTGGCGGTGGGCGTCCAGCGGATGGTGCCGGGGCGCCGCTCGTTCGTGCTCTTCACCTGCGACCCGAAGACGACCGAGCGCAAGACGCTGATTGTCGCGGGGCACGGGATTGGAGAGGGCGTCGTCCAGGAGAAGGTCGGCGTGGACCACTACTTCATCCACCCGCAGACGGGCCGCATCGACCGGGAGCTGGGCCACAAGGCGGAGATGCTGTGTGAGAACCCCGAGCCCGGCGGCGGGTTGCTGGAGCAGCCCGTCCCGGAGGCCCTGCGGGACGCCCCATGTCTCTCCGACGCGGAGCTCCAGCGGCTGGCCACGCTGGCGAAGGACATCGAGCGCACCTTCGGCGTGCCCCAGGACATCGAAGGCACGTTCACGGAGGACGGGACGCTGCACGTCCTGCAATCGCGGCCCATCGCCTTCGACTTCCGGAAGATTCGTGTCTGGGGTTGCGGCAATGTGTCGGAGAGCTTCCCGGGTGTCACCACGCCGCTGACGTATTCGCTCGCCAGTCACTTCTACGAGGTCATCTTCTATGACCTCCAGCGCCGCATGTGGGGCGCGGACGCGCGGACGCTCCACGACCACGGGCCCGCGTTCCAGAACATGCTGGGCTTCATCGACGGGCGCGTCTACCACTCGCTGTCGAACCTGATGCACGTCAATGGCATCAATCCCTTCCTCGCCATCACCTCCATGCGGGACCTGGAGGACGTGCTCCAGTTGGATGCCTCGCTGGTCATCCGACTGCCCGGCCACCGTGAGAGCTTCCCCAGCACCGCCAGCTACGCGTTCGCGCTGGGTCGCTCCGCGGCGGGCGCACTGGCCGCCACCGTGTCGTTCCAGCGTGACTTCGAGAAGTACGCCGCATGGTGGAAACAGACGCTCGCGGGGCTGCGGACCCTGTCCCTGAATCGGGAGGATCCGCTGGTCCTCATCCACCACTTCCGTCAGGTCTGGCGCGAGGTGGGGAACTGGTGGGGGCTCACGCTCATCAACCATTGGTACATCAATTCGTTCTACGGGCTGGCGAGCCGGTTCCTCCGCAAGTGGACCGGTGAGGACCCCAGCGTCCTGCTCGCGGGCCTGCTGTGCGGGGCCAAACCGGATGAGGGCAGTCATGCGCTCTTCTCCGCGGTGGCGCTCGCGGAGACCGTGCGCGCGGATGCGGCGCTGGCGAAGCTCTTCGCGGCCGAGGAGGCGGAGGCGGTGTGGCGCCGGATCGCCTCCGGGGAGGTGGCGCCCGCGTTCGCCCGGGCCTTCCGCGAACACCTGAGCGAGTACGGCGACCGGGGCGTCCAGGAGCTGAACGTGGAGCGCCCGAACCTGCGGGACACGCCGTGGGAGCTGGTGCGCATCGTCCAGTCCTACGCGCGCACGTCCGTCACCCGGGCGGAGCTGCGGACCTCGGATGCCATGCGGCGCAATGAGGCGGAGGCGCAGCTGGCGGTGCTGCTGAAGGGACAGCCGCTGCGGAAGCTCGTGGTTCAGCAGTTGCTGGAACGGCTGCGCACGGTGATTGGCCTGCGTGAGGACAGCCGGTTCTGGCGCGGCCAGCTCTTCGGCTTCAGCAAGAGCGTGTTCGCGGCGCTGGGGCAGCGGATGGCGGAGCGTGGCGTATTCGACTCACCGCTGGACGTGCACTACCTCACGATGAAGGAGGTGTTCGACCACTTCGAGGGCCGCAGCGTCACCCGGAACCTGGGGGAGCTCGTGCGGCTGCGCCGGCGGGAGCAGCAGGACAACCAGGAGCGCCAGCCACCCCGCGACTTCACCACCGTGGGCAGCGTGGCGGACGGTGTCCCCAGGGCGGTGGAGGTCGCCAGCGATGACGCTTCCCTGCTCAAGGGGCTCGGTTCGAGCGCGGGCATCGTCGAGGGCTTCGCGCGCATCGTGAAGGACCCGGGAGCGGTGGGCTCGCTCTGCAAGGACGACATCCTCATCGCCAAGGAGACGGATCCAGGCTGGCTCTTCCTGATGCTGGCCTCGGGCGGCATCGTGGTGGAGCGTGGGAGCATGCTGTCGCATACGGCCATCGCGGGCCGGAAGTTCGGCATCCCCACGGTGGTGGGCGTGGCCCATGCGACGACACGAATCCCCGACGGCGCGCGGATCCGCGTGGACGGTTCAACAGGCACGGTCACGGTGGTGTCGACATGAGCAGGACCGCGACGTCACGGATCCGGGCCGTGCTGCGCTACTCCTGGCAGCGCTACCCGCCGCTGTTCTACCTGGTGGTCGTCACGCTCTGGTCCCTGAGCCTGGACGGCATGCTCCGGACGCTCGGAGGAGGGCAGGGGCTGGCGTTGTCGTGGGACCTGCTGCACGTGGCGCTGAGCGTGTTCGGCGTGGGCTACTTCATGCGCATCGTGGATGAGCTGCGCGACTACGAATACGACCGGGTCCACAACCCGGAGCGGGGATTGGCGAAGGGCGATGTCAGCTTCCAGGACCTGTACGTCGCGCTCGCCGTGTGCGCCGCCATCCTGCTCGGCTCCAACCTGGCGGTGTCGTGGATGCGAGCCCTCATCCTGCTCGGCATCATGGTCTACAGCCTGTTCCTCTGGTGGCTGGAGCTGAACAGCACCACGTACCAGGGGAGCATGTTCCTGACCATCGCGGTCGCCATCCAGTTGCACGTGGGGCAGGGCGCCTACGTCTGGTTGGCGCAGGCGGAGCGAGCGGGCCGGGCTCCGGAGGCGCAAGGGCTGCTCGTCGTGCTGGGGCTGGTGTTCATCTACCTGCACTGGGAAGTGATGCGGAAGACGGCGTGGCCGGGCTCCACGAAGCCGGGGGAGAAGCTGTACTCCGATGAGGTGGGGTCGGTGGCCAGCAGCCTCCTCGCCTTCGCGCTGGTCGTCGGGGCCTCGGGCCTGATGTTCCATCTGTCGCATGGAGCGGCCTGGCTCTTCCTGGCTCCCGTCGCGGTGGGCGTCCTGAACGTGGCCTTGTTCTTCAAGACCCGCAGTCCTCGCGGCCGGTCGGGGCGGTTGGCGGGGATCAGCTACTTCGCGTTCCTCTTCGCCATGCTCGTGCATGCCTTTGTGGGCAGGTACTCCTGAGAGGAAGTCTTCAATTGAGGGCGACCTCCGGGCCATGCGGCACCGGGCTTCGCTGCTTCAACAGCCTGCTAGGTTCCCTGCGATTTTTTCTCCGAGGGGGACCCCATATGCACCATCCATCGTCACGACTGTTGTTGCCGTTGCTGCTCATCGGGCTCGCGTGCGGCGATGACGCTGTACCCACCACCAACACGCCCCCGACCCTCATCGGTCCGACAGCCCAGGCGACGCAGTCGACCGCGGGCGGCCCGGTGGCGTTGACGCTGCAGGCGTCGGACGCGGACGGTGACATGCTCACCTACGCCTGGACGCAGAGCCCTGCCTCCCCGGAGGGTGCGTTCGATGACGCCTCCCTGGCCAGTCCCACCTGGACCGCTCCGCAGGTGAACAGCAATCAGCGCTTCACGCTGACGGTGACGGTGAGCGACGGCCGGGGTGGCTCCGCGCAGGGCTCGGTGGCCGTGGATGTCACGCCGCCCGTGGCGGGGAACAACCCTCCGACGGTGACGGTGCCCACGGCCACGCCTTCCACGCTTGGCGAACATCAGTCCCTCGCCCTGGCGGTGAGTGCCTCCGACGCGGACAACGACACGCTCACGTATGCCTGGGCGCAGGTGACGCCCGTCACTCCCAAGGGGACCTTCAGCGCCCCTGCGTCCAGCAACCCCACCTGGACGGCCCCGGCTGTGACCTCCAGCGGGACGTACACGCTGCGCGTCACCGTCACGGATGGGAAGGGCGGCAGTGCGCAGGGCACGGTCGACGTCGTCGTCCAGAAGGTCAATCAGGCGCCCACCGTGACCGCGACCGTCTCCGGGCCCGCGGCGTTGGTGGCTGGCGCGACGGGCTCATTCTCCATCACCGCGAGCGACCCTGAGGGAGACCCGCTGACCTACGCGTGGTCGCAGACGGCCCCGGCGTCACAGGGCACCTGGGTGGGCGGGCGCACCGGCGCGAGCGCACAGTGGTACTCGCCCGCCGTGGGCACGCAGACGTCGTTCACCCTTTCCGTGAGCGTCACGGATGGGCAGAACCCACCCGTGGTCCGGACGCTCACCGTGCCCGTCTCGGTGCCCCGGTACGCCACGGATGTCCAGGGCGTGTGGAACTCCGTGCCGTGCACGAGCTGCCACGGCGCCAACGGGAGTGGTGGCCTCAACCTCTTGTCGGGGAGCAGCTACAGCAACCTGGTCAATGTCACCGCTAATGTCTGCGGTCCGACCACGCGTGTCGTTCCCGGCGACCCGGACAGCTCCGCGCTCGTCCAGAAGATGGAGGGCACGACGTGCGGGAGCCGCATGCCCAAGGGTGACACGGACTACTTCGATCAGAACCCGGGGCTGGTCGTCCGCGTCCGTTCGTGGATTCTCGCGGGCGCGGCCAACGACTGACCTGGGCTGCACTGGGATTGGAAGTGTCCAGCCTGTGTTCACTCGGAGTGTGTAAAGCGTTGGGTTTCTCTGCGCATTCATGGTCCGCTGCTCCGCGTAAACCCATACGAGGAGTGGCTGCCCATGAAGCGCATCCTGCCGTTGATTCTCGCTGTGTTCGCCGTGGCCTGCTCGGGCCCGGACTCCCAAGAGGCGGAGGCCCCCGACGACGCGGCGCTGGCGTCCAGTGAAGGGGCGGCCGCGGCGCAGACGATCGTTGTCTGTGGTCTGTGTCCCTCGGGCTACACGCGGGTGTCCTCGACGTGTTCCGACCGGTGCAACCCGGTGGAGTTCCCGTGTCTCCCCCGCCTGGGGAATGAGTCCACGTGCGTGCTGACCCCCTCTGGGACGGTCTCCGCGAACCCCACCACCGTGCGCATCAACACCAACGTCACCACGGTGGGCACGACGAATGTCTGTTGGAGCGTCACCAACGCCACCACGGGGGAGGTGTGGGTGAGCATGAACGGCCAGCCCGAGGCGCTCATGTCCCGAGGTCCGAGCGGTTGCGTGTCCGTGCCGTGGATCTACGTGGGCAGCTCCTACGACTTCCGGCTCTACGCGGAGACGGCGCACGCCACGTTGCTCAACACCGTCACCGTCGTCGGACAGGCCTATACGCCTACGCCCCCGACCTGTGGCCCCTGTGCGACGGGCTACTCGTGCTTCTGCGGAGACCGGGTGTGCCGCCGCGAAGGCACGAGCTGTCCGTGATGCGCACGTAGACCCGGGCACGCCCCCGGACTCTCCGGGGGCGTGGATGCGGCGTTCTCAGTAGAAGCAGACGCAGACGTCGCCGGAGCACCGGCCGAGGTTGAACCCGTCGGCGATACAGTCGTTGACGCAGGTGCCGCCCTGGCTGCCCTGGCAGAAGGACAGCGGCTCCGCCGGACGGGAGTAGGCCGCCACGGTGGAGCCAAACGACACGGCCGCGCCCACGGCGACGGCGAGCATCAGCTTTCCAGCCTTCTTCACGGAGGAGTTCATCTCAACCTCTTGGGAGTAGGGGTTTGATACAGCAACCAAGGATAGAGAGGAGTCCACGGAAAGTCAGCCGAAGTGGAGCGCTCGGGTCACTCCCGCGCGCGCAGCCGCCACACCGTGAACGTGTGCAGCCTTCGGCCCCGGAAGTCGCCCGTGAGTTCCACCGGGCCTTCCACCGAACCGAAGCGCTGCACCAGTTCCTCGGGCGGGGGGGCGCCGTTCTCCGAACACCAGAGCACGTCCTGCCCGGGCTTCAGCTCCAGCGGAGGCCAGACGTCGTACTGGCTCTTGCGCCGGGACGGGCCCACGGTGTCCGTCTCCACGCCCGCGTAGTACGCCACCTGCGAGGCGAGCTGGTACGTGGGCGCGTACACCGCCGTGCGCACCGGCGGCATGCCGGCAAAGAGCTGCTCGGGAGCGGACAGCCGCTCCAACGGACTCCAACCGTGCGTCCGTGACAGCAACACGTCCCGCTCGAAAGGCAGCACCGGGAACAGCAGGTGCGATGCCACCGCGAGCGAGATGAGCGCTCCGCTCCAGGCTGTCTCCCGCTGCCAATGCAGCTTCATGCCCGCGACGCCAATGCACGCCGCCAGGTACGCCGCCGCAGGCCAGTTGGCTTCGCCCCGTGTCCGCGCCGCCGCGTAACCGAAGAACACCAGCGGCACCACCGCCGCCATGCGCAGCAGGAACTGCTCGCGTGGACCGCGCACCGCGTACAGCACCGCCAGCGGGAACAGCAGCGGCCCGCCCATGGCCAACTGCCCCGCCACGAACTCCCCGAACGTCTTCCACCCGCCGGTGCCGCCCAGGCCGTGGTTCAACTGGAACGCGAAGCCCACCCACTCATGGCTCGCGTTCCACAGCACCACCGGCAGGAAGCACAGCAGCGCGATGCCCGCCGTGAGCCACGCCCCCGCGGGCAGCCTCCGCGCCCGCAGCGCCGCCAACATGAACGCGAGCCCCAGCAGCACGGACGGATACTTGGACAACAGCGCCAGTCCACACGTCAGGCCCGCCAGCACCCACTTCTCGCGGTACAGCGCCCACAACCCCAACGCCCAGAACAGCAGCATCGGCGAGTCGGGCGTGGCCCAGACCCCGGAGATGATGCCCACCGGCACCACGCTCCACAGGGCCAGCGCGCGCCACGCCACGTCCTTCGAACCGTAGACGTCCCGCGCGAGCCCCCACACCGCCGCGCCCGTGCCCAGGCCGCACACGAGCGCGGTGCCCCGGATGCCCAGCCCCGCGATGAGCCACGCCACCAGCGGCGGGTGGTCGAAGTACCCCCACGCGAGGTGCCGCGCCCATTGCCAGTAATAGGTTTCGTCGAAGTAGACGTCCGTGCCCACCGCCAGGGCCAGCCGCAGCGCCACGCCCAGGGCCACCAGGGCGACACAGGCCCTCATTCCCAGGCCGGAGGTGGAGTCGGCGGACGCACGCACGCCCCTGGACAAAGCGCACCGGAAGGCCGTTGGCCAGCGGCGAGTGAGGCCATTTCGGCTTGCTCCCGAGCACCCAGGCTCACAATGTGATGGGTCGCGAATTCGCCGCCGCTCCGGGAGCCCTCCATGGCCGTACATCCCCCCTCTGGCTCCACCAACCGTCTGGCTCGGGAGCCTTCGCCCTACCTGCGCCAGCACGCCACCAATCCCGTGGACTGGCACCCGTGGGGCGACGAGGCCCTGGCCCTGGCCCGCACCCAGAACAAGCCCATCCTGCTCTCCGTGGGCTACTCCGCGTGCCACTGGTGCCACGTCATGGCGCACGAGTCCTTCGAGTCCCCCGACACCGCGCGCCTGATGAACGACGGCTTCATCAACATCAAGGTCGACCGCGAGGAGCGCCCGGACCTGGATCAAATCTACCAGGGCGTCGTGCAGCTCATGGGACAGGGCGGAGGCTGGCCCCTCACCGTCTTCCTCACGCCCGACCTGCGCCCCTTCTACGGCGGCACCTACTTCCCGCCCGAGGACCGCTACGGCCGGCCCGGCTTCCCCCGCCTGCTCACCGCGCTGCGCGACGCGTGGGACACCAAGGCCGACGAAATCGAGGAGCAGGCCCGCCGCTTCCAGGAGGGCCTGGGCGAGCTGTCCTCGCACGGCCTGGATGCAACTCCCGGCCACCTGTCCGCCGAGGACATCGTCGCCATGGGCCATGCCATGGCCAAGCGCATGGACCCAGTGAACGGCGGCTTCGGCGGCGCGCCCAAGTTCCCCAACCCGATGAACGTGGCGCTGCTGCTGCGCGCGTGGCGCCGGGGCGCCGGTGAGCCCCTGAAGGCAGCGGTGTTCCGCACGCTGGAGCGCATGGCGTTGGGCGGCCTCTACGACCAGCTGGGCGGCGGCTTCCATCGCTACTCGGTGGACGAGCGGTGGCTGGTGCCCCACTTCGAGAAGATGCTCTACGACAACGCCCAGCTCCTGCACCTGTACGCGGAAGCGGAGCAGGTGGAGTCGCGCCCCCTGTGGCGCAAGGTCGTGGAGGAGACCGTCGAATACGTGCGCCGCGAGATGACCGACCCGGCTGGCGGCTTCTACGCCACGCAGGACGCGGACAGCGAAGGCGAGGAGGGGAAGTTCTTCGTCTGGCGTCCGGAGGAGGTCCGCGCGGTGCTCTCCCCCAGCCAGGCCGACACCGTGCTGCGCCACTACGGCATCACCCCGCAAGGCAACTTCGAACACGGCGCCACCGTGCTGGAGGTCGTCACCCCCGTGGAGACGGTCGCGACCGAGCAGGGCCGTCCGGTGGAGTCAGTGCAGCAGGAACTGGCTGAAGCCCGCCGCCTCCTCTTCGCCGCGCGCGAGCAGCGCGTGAAGCCGGGCCGCGACGACAAGATCCTCGCCGGGTGGAACGGGCTGATGATCCGCGGCCTCGCGCTCGCCGCGCGCGTCTTCGACCGGCTGGACTGGGCGAAGCTCGCGGCGAACGCGGCGGACTTCGTGCTCGCGAACCAGTGGGACGGCACGCGGCTGCTCCGCTCGCACCAGGACGGCAAGGGCCGCATCGACGGCTTCCTGGAGGACTACGGAGACCTGGCCGCCGGCCTCACCGCGCTCTATCAGGCGACGTTCGACGCGAAGTACCTGGACGCGGCGGATGCGATTGCCCACCGCGCGGTGGCGCTCTTCTGGGACGAGGAGAAGCACGCGTACCTGTCGGCACCCAGGGGGCAGAAGGACCTGGTGGTCGCGGCCTACTCCCTCTTCGACAACGCCTTCCCCTCCGGTGCCTCCACGCTGACGGAGGCGCAGGTGGCGCTCGCGGCGCTCACGGGCGACGTGGCCCACCTGGACCACCCGGAGCACTACGTGGCCAAGCTGAGAGATCAGCTCGTGCGCAACCCGCTGGGCTACGGGCACCTGGGGCTCGCGGCGGACTCGCTGCTGGACGGCGCGTCCGGCGTCACCTTCGCGGGCACGCGTGAGGCCGTGGCGCCGCTGCTGGCCGCCGCGAACCGCACCTACGCCCCCGCGTTCTCCTTCGGGTGGAACGACACTTCCGCCCCGCCGCCCGCGCGCCTCCAGGAACTCTTCGAGGGGCGCGATCCGGTGGAAGGGCGGGGCGCGGCGTACCTGTGCCGCGGCTTCGTCTGCGAGCGGCCGCTGACGGACGCGGCCACGCTCGCGGAACGACTGGTGGCGCCCCCGGGCCACTGAAGCGGGCCCGGGACGCCGCCGACGCCTACTTCACGTCGGTGACCTGGAGCGAACCGATGAGGGGCGTGATTTCAGCGTTCCCCTCGTAGCCCACGGCGAAGTGCGTGGCGTCCGCGACGGGCTGGTTGAAGGTGGGGTCCAACTGGGTCCACTCGCCCACCCAGGCCTCCACCCACTCGTGCCAGTACAGCGCGGGCACGCCGTCGGAGTTCACCATGTAGATGACGCCGTCCACGCGCCGCGCGGGGATGCCGGACGCGCGCAGCATCGCCACCGTGAGCAGCGAGTGCTCCGTGCAGTCGCCCTTCTTCTGGCGCAGCACGTCCGTGGCCCGGTCCGCGCTGGCGCCGTAGTCCTTCTGCAGGTTGCTGTACACCCACGCGGACAGCATCCGCGCCGCCGTGTACGCGTCCTTCTCCTCCCGGATGATGCTCTTGGCCTGCGCGACGATGGCCGGCGCCTCGGACTCCACCGCGAGCGTGGACTTGAGGTTCTCCCCGCCGTCGGGGTCCGCCACCGGCCGGGGCTTGCGGCCCCTGGGCGCGGGCGGCGCCGCCATCAGCGTCACCTCCACGCGCCCGTCCGGCAGCGGCTTGTACTTCTGCCGGTACGTGTCCTGCTGGAACTTCGCCGGCAGGTTCTTCATCACCAGCGTCACCTGCCCGGGCACCTCGCGCGCCTTCGCGGGCAGCGGCTTGGGCAGCACCACGCGTGTGAGGCCGAACACCTCCACCAGGTCCATGCGCTTGGCCACGCTCTCGGACTCGGCTCTCGCCTGCATCGTCTGGCCGAAGTCCACGCGCACCATCTTCCCGTCCGTCGTCAGGAAGGCCGCCACCGGCACCTTCTCCTTGTCGGACAGCGTGCTCACGCGCGCGAGCTTCACCTTCACGCCGCCCAGCACCTGCTCCTCCGGGGCCTCCACCGTCGTGACGGTGCGGTAGCCCTCCAGGTCGGTGCCATCCAGCAGCACGCCCTCCACCTTCTTGCCGCGCAGGAGCGCCACGCGCGCCTGGTCGGCGTCGTCCACCGTCTCCTTGGGCGCGGGCATGGGCTTGAGCACTTCCTCCGGCTGGCCCGGCCGCTTGCGCACCACGCGCAGGCCGTCCGCCGTCACCGTGCCCACCAGCTCGTTGTCCCCGCCGTCCCCGCGCTGGGTGACGGTGAAGGACAGCAGGCGCCCACCCGGCTTCGCTTCGTAGACGCGCACCTCGCGGTGCACGCGCTCCGACACGCGCGTGCCCACCTGCGCCTTGAAGATGAGCTCGTTGACGCTCTGCACCTTCCCGCCCGGCAGCGCCGTCAGGTCGGTGAAGAACCAGCCCACCTTCTTGTCCATCAGGTACAGGCCGAAGTACTCGCCGCCCTTGGGGCGGGGGGCCTTCAGCGCGTCGGAGACCTCCTGCGCCTGCGGGGCGGGGGACTCCTGGGTCTTCGCCTGGGCCTTGGCCGCCGCGGCCTTCGCCTGGGACTTCAGCGCGGAGGTGGAGGGGGCCTGGGCCCAGGCCGGGGAGGGTGCCCCCGTCAGCAGGGCGAGCAGGCTCAACAATCCCAGACGGGTGCGTCGCATCGGTCGGTTCATGGAAGGCATCTGCCCCCTCCTGACGGGGACCCGGGCGGCGTCTTCACGCCCAGGGGTGGTCCGCTACGGACTGCCAGCTACAGGCGCTTGGTCAGGATGATGAGGTCGTCGCCCTGCTTGTAGAAATCCCGCAGGCGCGCCTCCTCACCGTACTTCATGGACGCGTAGAAGCCGCGCGTGGGGCCGTAGGCCTCCGTGGCGCTCGTCTCCACGCGGATGATGCGCGCACGGCGGCGGCGCAGGTCGCCTTCCATCGCGGACACCAGCGCCGCGCCCACGCCCTGGCCCCGGACGCGCTGCGCGGAGGCGATCCAGTACAGGTCGAAGGCGTTCTCCGTCATCGGCGTCGGGCCGTAGCACGCGTACCCGACCAGCCCGCCCTCCTCCGGACCGCGGTCCGCCACGAGGATGGAATAGTCCCGGTTGCCCGCGGTGAGCGCGATGTCAACCAGCTCGATGGCGCAGTCCTTCTCCTCCTGCGAGAAGGTTTCGATTTCCCGGATCAGCGCGGCGAGCGGTTCCCGGTCCTTTCTTTCGAGTGTGCGGATTTCCATGGGTTCTTTCGAGAGCGACCTCCACCAGTCGTGAGGCCAGGGTCGCGTAATCCATCCCAGCGGCTTGCGCCGCCTTCGCGAACCCCGCGCCCGGGTGAAGGTCGCAGTTGGGGTTGATGTCGATGACGTACGGCACACCCTCGGGCGACACCCGAAGGTCCACGCGTCCATAGTCCTGGCAGTCCAGCGCTGCAAATGCTTCCAGCGCCGTCTGGATGCAACGGGCTTCCTGCACTGCGTCGAGCTTGCACGGCCCGGAGGTCGAGTCCCGGTACTCCGGCGACTCCACCTCCCACTTGGCCCGGTACGACACGATGTTCGGACGGTTGTCGAACGCGTGGCCGAAGTGGATCTCCGTGAGCGGCAGCGCCTGTCGCGGGGTGTTGCCCAGGAGCGGCACATACACCTCGCGGCCCGGGATGTACTGCTCCACCAGCGCGGGCTGGTGGAAGGTCTTGAGCACCGCCTCGCACGCACGCACCAGCGCCGAGCGCTCCGTCACCACGGAGTCGAAGTCCATGCCCACGCTCGCATCCTCGCGCGCGGGCTTCACGATGAGGGGCCAGGGCAGGTCCACCGCCAGGGCGTCCTCGAGGCGGCGCACCACGCAGGAGGCGGGCGTGGACACGCCGTTGGCGCGCAAGAGCTCCTTCGCCTTGGGCTTGTGCAGCGCCAGGCCCAGCGACAGGGCGGACGAGCCGGTGTACGGCAGGCCCAGCGCGTCCAGGAGGCACGGGACGGCCATCTCCCCGCGGCTGTCGGCGGCCAGCGACTCGCAGAGGTTCACCACGAGGTCGGGCTGGAGGAAGCGCAGGGCCTCCACGAAGTCCAGCCGGTCCCCCTCGATGGCGAGCGGCTCGGCGTTGACGCCGTCCCGGCTCAGCGCCTGGGCCAGGCCTTCAGCCACCCGGACCACGTCCTCGCGGGCTTCTCGCCCCGGGTCTTCTTCAAGCAGCTCGTGGTCGCGATTGTGCAGCAGGATGATGTGCATTCGGAGTGGGTGAAGGGTTAGCACGTCCCCAGGGACCTTCCCAGCTTGAGACACGGTGGCTGGTCGGCCCCTCACAGGGCTACCGCCCGCCAGGGTCTGCGGTACGGTAGGTGACCTCCAAGGTGGGCGACCGCCTGGAGGAGGTCCGGGATTCCCGAAGCCCGGCAAGGACGACATGCGGATTCGCGACCCCATCCACGGCGTCATCCCGGTGAGCGACCCGGAGAAGGCCGTCATCGACAGCCGCTTCTACCAGCGGCTGCGCTACGTGCGGCAGCTGGGCTTCGGGGACATGGCCTTCCCGGGCGCCACCCACACCCGCCACGCCCACAGCCTGGGCGCCATGTTCGTCGCCTCGCGCGTCTTCAGCGCCGTGGCCAGCCGGTCCGACCTGCCGGACGATGTGCGTGAACATTTCTGCGAAGCCGTGAGATTGGCGGTGCTGTGTCATGACCTGGGGCACATGCCGCTGTCGCATGCGTCGGAGCGCATCGCGCCCCGGCGGTCGCTGCTGCGGCTGCCCGGCTGGCTGGATTCCGTGGCGGAAGGGGAGCAGGCGAACCACGAGGACTTCACCGCCAAGCTCATCCTGGACAGCTCCCTGACGGAGGTCATCCAGCGCGAGTTCAGCCCCCGGGGCATCACCCCCATGGCGACGGTGGCGCTCATCTCCGGCGCGAAGCCGCCCAAGGACCCGGGCTTCACCCACAAGGGCGTGGACTGGACGCCGCTCTTGCGCGCCATCGTCTCCGGGGAGCTGGACGCGGACCGGATGGACTACCTGTTGCGCGACTCGTTCTACACGGGCGTGAACTACGGCCGGTACGACCTGGATTGGATCGTCTCCAACCTGAACCCGGCGGTGAAGGACGGCAAGGCGGTGCTGGCCCTGTCGCGCGCGGCGGCGTTCGCGTTCGAGGACTTCCTGCTCAGCCGCTACCACATGTTCGTGTCGGTGTACCTGCACCACACGTCGGTGAACTTCGACCACATGCTGCGCCGGTACTACGAGGAGACGCCCAGCGAGTTCGAGATCCCCGCGGACCCGGAGGCCTTCCTCCTCTGTGACGACGCGGCGCTCTGGTACACGCTGCGCCGTTCGAAGAACCGGTGGGCGGAGCGCATCAGCCGCCGGCAGGGCTTCAAGCTGCTGGCGCAGTTCACCGAGCGCGACACCGGCTACGACCTGGAGGTGCTCAACAGCGCGCTCACCAGCGAGGGCTTCGAGCACTACACCGTCCAGTCCAAGGGCGCGCTGAGCAAGTACGTGGGGGCGGCCGGGGGCAACCCGGGCCTGTTCATCCTGGATGTCTCCACGGGCCGGCTCACGGAGGTGGCGCGGTACACGCCGCTGTACCAGCGCTACAGTGGCGCGGTGCGACTGACGCGGCTCTATGTCCGGCCAGACCAGGCGGAGCGGGCGCGCGAGATGATGGGCCGGCTGCTCGGCCAGACGACGCAGTCCTGAAGGATGGTGCAACCATGAGCGAGCCCCTTCCCGGCATGGGCCTCTTCGCGCCCTACGCCCCCGTCGAACCCCGGGCGTCCTCGGTGGTCATCCTCTACCGCCGCGCCCGCGATGGCGTGGGCGTGGAGGTGTTCTGGGTGAAGCGCGAGCGGGCGCTGGCCTTCGCTGGCGGCTTCTACGCCTTCCCCGGCGGGAAGCTGGACCGCGACGACGCGGACGTGCCCGTGCAGGGCGCGCAGGGCGAAGAGGCCGCGCTGCGTTCGGCGGCGGCGCGCGAGCTGTTCGAGGAGGCGGGCGTGCTGGTGGCGGAGGGGGCGCGGGCCCTGTCTCCGGAGGCGCTGGCGGAGGCTCGGACCGCGCTGCTCGCCGGGTCGCTGAAGTGGAGCGAGTGGCTTTCGCGCCACGCCCTCTTACTGCGCGCGGAGGACCTGAAGCCCGCGGGCCGGTGGATCACCCCGCCTTCGATTCCCGTTCGCTTCGACACGCGCTTCTACCTGGTGGAGCTGCCGGAGACCGCGACCGCGAGCATCGTCCCCGGCGAGCTGTCCGAGGGCGCGTGGATCCGTCCGGAGGACGCGCTGTCGCGCTGGGGTGACGGCACGGCGCTCCTGCACCCGCCCGCGCAGCACGCGTTGCAGGTGCTGTCGGAGTTCAAGGACGAAGCGGACGCGCGCGCCCGGCTGAACACGCCGCCGTACTGCCCGGGCTACGTGGCCCAGCGCATCGAGTTCCAGCGCGGCGTGCGCGTGGTGGCGCTGGAGACGCCCACGCTGCCGCCCGCGACGCACACCAACGCGTACGTGCTGGGCACGGGCGACCTGCTCATCGTGGACCCCGGGTCGTCGGACGTGAAGCAGTACGCGAAGCTGCTGTCGCTGGTGTCCAGCCTGAAGGCGGAGGGGATGCGGCCCCTGGCGGTGGTGCTCACCCACCACCACGGCGACCACGTGGGCGGGGCGCTCGCGGTGAAGGAGCGGCTGGGCATTCCGCTCTGGTGCCACGCGCGCACGGCGGACCGGCTGGACTTCCAGGCGGAGCGGCTGCTGGAGGACGGCGAGGTGCTGGAGCTGGGCGGCCCGCTGCCGCAGCGCTGGCGCGTGTTGCACACGCCGGGGCACGCGCAGGGGCACCTGTGCCTGGTGGACTCGCGCAGCAAGGCGGCGGTGGTGGGGGACATGGTGGCCAGCGTGGGCTCCATCGTCATCGATCCGCCGGAGGGCAACATGGTGGACTACCTCACGCAGCTGCGAAGGCTGCGCGACTGGCCCGTCACCACGCTGTACCCCGCGCACGGCGCGCCGGTGCCGGATGGCCCGGGCAAGCTGGACGAGTACCTGCGCCACCGCGCCCAGCGCGAGGCCATCATCCTGGAGGCGGTGCCCTCGACGGGCGCCACGCTGGCGGAGGTGGTGGCGACGGCCTACGCGGACACGCCGCCGCTGCTGCATCCGGTGGCGGAGCGCAGCGCCCTGGCCACGCTGGAGAAGCTGGTGGCGGAGGGGCGCGTGCGCGAGGAGTCCTTCAGCTGGTTCCGCGTGGGGGCCTGACGCGGTTAGGCTGGGAGGTGCTCATGAGCACCTCCTCTCCTGGCGGACCCGTCACGGTCATCGTCCACCGGCGCGTGAAGCCCGGCACCGAGGTCCGCTTCGAAGCGTGGCTGCACGGCGTCACCGCCGAGGCCATGCGCTTTCCCGGCAACCTCGGCGTCAACGTCCTGCGTCCTCCGAGCGCCGCCACCGGGGACTACGTCCTCATCTTCCGTTTCGACTCGTATCCCCACCTCCAGGCCTGGGAGGAGTCGCCTGTCCGCGCCGAGTGGCTGGCGCGGGCCCTCGAGTTCACCGTGGGCGAGGTGCGCATCCGCAAGGAGACGGGGCTCGAGTACTGGTTCGACGCTCCCGGCCAGTCCCGTCCTCCGCCGCGTCACAAGATGGTCCTCGTGACGGTGCTCGGCATCTACCCGCTGCTCATCCTCGTCATGCCGCTGCTGCGCAGCGTGTTCCGCGGCCTGCCGGAGCTGCTCGCGGCGCTGATGTCGGCGGTGGTGGTGGTGTCCCTGATGACGTACGCCATGATGCCGCTGCTCACCCGGCTGCTGGCCCCCTGGCTGTTCCCCAGCGCCCCCAAGGCAGCCCCTGAACCCAGGCCCTGAAGGCCTTGAGCGAAGTGGCTTCGAGGGACGCGGACCCGGCCTCCACGGACCTGCCTGACGCGGGTCAGAAGCTGCCCAGCAGGCCCAGGTGCGGGCCCTTCGCGCCGTAGGTGGCCACGGGCATCAGGCGCACACCCTGCGAGCGGGACTGCCGCGACGCTTCCTCCACGCGCAGGGCGCTGCTGTGCGTCAGCTCGTAGCCCACGCTCGCGCCCACCACCGGGAGGATGAAGAGCGCGGCGTTCACGGCCGGGGGCGCGTCGGAGCCGCCGCTGTTCACCAGCGAGAGGCCCAGCAGCGTCGCGCCCCAGCCCACCATGCTCCCGGCCACCGTGGGGCCCAGCCTGCCGCGCCCGTTCATGAACCGGCCGCCCGCGTACGTGCCCACCGGGATGCCGATGAGCGCCCCGGCCGCGGCGCCCGCGACGGCCACCACCAGGCACTCGTCGCAGCCCACCGTGGCGGAGCCCAGCAGGTAGCCGAAGGAGCCCAGCACCGTGGCGCCCACGACGCCGCCCGCCGCGCCGCCCAGCACCTCCAACGCCACGCGCGGCACGGGGTCCTTCGACGGCGGGGGGCGCGCTTCCGGCAGGGCCCCGGCGGTGACGGAGGGGCGCGACACGGCGGGCTCATCCCCCCGGGGTTCGACTTCCGGCGGCGGCGGCACGTCCTCTTCCGCCGCGCCCACCAGGGGCGGCGGCGTGAGGTTCCCGGTCGGAGCCGTGGCCGGCTCGGCGGGGGCTTCCTGGGCGGAGGCCAGGCCCGACACGAGCAGCAGGGCGAGGAGTGGGAACAGTCGGGAGCGCTTCACCACGTTCCACGCTACCGCAAGGGCGGCGGCTGCGTCGCCCCGTCCCCGGCCCCGGCCGCATCCACGCGCGCCCGCCGGCGCATGACGGCCCGGTAGAGCAGCGGCGCCACGGCCAGCAACACCTGCGGCACCAACGACAGCGCGTCCGGGTACAGGCCCAGCATGTCCACGGTGATGAAGCGCACCGGCACCAGCGGCAGCGCGCCCACCTCCTGCAGCGAGTGGATGCCCTTGCCCAGCAGCATCACCGCCGTCACCACCAGCACCACGGTGGAGAGGTTGAAGAGCGCCTTCATGGGCAGCCGGTAGCCCATGCGGTTGATGAAGAGCACCAGCACCGCCAGCGCCGCGATGCCCGCTGCCACGCCCCAGGCCACGCCCGCGGCGGAGTCCACCGCGAGCCCCTGTAGGAAGATGGCCGTCTCGAAGCTCTCGCGCAGCACCGACGTGAAGGCGATGGCGAACAGGCCGAAGGTGCTCCCCCGGCCCAGCGCGCCCTGCATGCGCTGGCGCAGCTCCCCCATGAAGTGGCTCACGTTGGCGCGCGCGTTGAGCCACAGCGCCGCGTACAGCAGCATGCCCACGGCGACGAGCGCGGTGACGCCCTCCATCCACTCGCGCTGTGCCCCGGCCAGCAGCTTGCGGCCCAGCACGTAGGCCAGCGCGCCGACGATGAGCGCGGACACCCAGCCCGTGTGCACCACGCGCACCTGGTCCATGGCCTTCATCTTCTTGAGCGCCGCCAGCAGGGCCGTGACGATGATGGTCGCCTCGAAGCCCTCGCGCAGCAGGATGAGCAGCGTCAGCCACATCACGGACAGCATGTCCGTCGTGCCGCCGTTCGCCTTGCGCGCCTGGTCGAGCAGCGACAGCAGCTCCCGTCCCTCGTCCTGGAGGTGCGGGCTCTTGCGCTCGGCGGCGAGCCGCGCCTGCATGAAGGCCTCCTCCAGCTTCTGGGTGAGGACCGGGTCGCGTCCGCGCAGCTTGGGCTCCACCGGCTCCAGGCCGTTGAGGTACGCGTCCAGCAGCTCCGTCTTCGCGCCGAGGTAGTCGCCCGCGGCGGCCATGCGCATCGCGTTGCCCACCGACTGCCGCGCGGCGAGCAGGGCCTTCTCCTCGTCCTCGTCCGGCATGTCCTGGCGCAGGCACGCGACCTTGTCCGCGCCGTACTCCTTCGCGAGCTCCGCGTCGGTGGCGGTGGCCAGGCGCTCCAGCGAGGCGCGCGGCGGCTCGCCCTGGCACGGCGGCTGGCGCAGCGTGAAGACGAAGAAGGCGAGCGACCAGCGGTCATCCTCGGAGAGGGTGGGGTAGGCCGGCATCGCGGTGCCGGGCACGCCGAAGCTGGTGGTGTTGAACGCCTTGTAGGGCGTCAGGCCATCCTCCATCAGCTCCGGGTCCTGGAAGTTCGCCGGAGCGGGCTCCATGTTGGCCGCGATGGCCACCGCCGCCTTGCCGTCCACCCCGTGGCAGGCCGCGCAGTTCGCCTGGAACAGCTTCGCGCCATGCTCCAGGTCCGGCGTCTTGCGGGGACTGCGCGCCAGCCCCCCCGCCAGCACCAGGCTCTCCACCAGCTCACCGCAGTCGCGGCTCACGCCTTCGGGATCGATGGACTGGTCCACGCGCGCCTGGATGGCCTGCACCCGCGGCACGAAGGTGGCCGCCGCCGGGCCCAGGTCCTTCGCCGCGTCCAGCGCCTCCGCCGCGAAGCTCTTCTGCTCCGTCAGCTCGAACTCCGAGCGCGACGACACCGCCGCCGGATAGTCCGCCTGGAGGTACTGGAGGATGCCCACCAGCCGGTGCCAGGTGCGCCCCTCGTCGGACGCGGGCGCTTCAGCCCGGACGGTGGAGGACAGCGCGAGCAGCAGGCACAGCGTGACGGAGGCGGCGCGATTCACGCCCGACTTCTACCAACGCCCCCTGGGGCGTTCAATTCTGAGAATCAATATCAGGAGACAGCGCCCCTTCGGTGACGCATGCGTGCTCCTTGGGGGTGAGGAACGCGCAAGGTGCGTCATCCGAAAAACACCCGGAGTCAGGGCTATTCCTGGCGCTCGTAGGTGAGGAAACGGAAGGGGAGGTCTGCTTCCGGGTGGGGTTCCTCCTCCACGAGACTCCACGCGGACAGGTCCACGGGCGGGAAGCAGGCGTCGCCCGGGAAGTCGCGCGCGATGAGCGTGAGGTAGAGCCGGTGCCACCGGTCCGCGGTCTGTTCGTACAGGTCCGCGCCGCCCGCGATGAAGACCTCGGTGTCGGCCCGGGCCTGCTCCAGCGCCTCGTCCACGGAGCGCGCCACCTGGACGCCGGGTGGGGCGGCCCAGTCCGGCTGGCGGGTGAGGACCACGGTGGTGCGGCCGGGCAGGGGCCTTCCGATGGACTCGTACGTCTTGCGGCCCATGACGAGGGTGTGGCCCATCGTCAGGCGCTTGAAGCGGGCCAGGTCCTGCGGCAGGCGCCAGGGCAGGGTGTTGCCCTGGCCGATGGTCCGGTTCGCCGCCATGGCGACGATGGCGGACAGGTGCGGCGTCGTCATACGGCCACGGGCGCCTTGATGGCGGGGTGCGGGTCGTAGCCTTCCAGCGTGAAGTCCTCGTAGCGGAAGGCGAACAGGTCCTTCACGTCCGGGTTGATGCGCATGCGCGGCAGGGCGCGGGGTTCGCGCTTCAACTGCTCCCGGGCCTGCTCCACGTGGTTCAGGTACAGGTGCGCGTCGCCCAGCGTGTGGATGAACTCGTGCGCGACCAGGCCGGTGGCCTGCGCCACCATCATCGTCAGCAGCGAGTACGACGCGATGTTGAAGGGCAGCCCCAGGAAGATGTCCGCGCTGCGCTGGTAGAGCTGGCAGGACAGGCGGCCGTCGGCCACGTAGAACTGGAACATCACGTGGCAGGGCGGCAGCTTCATGGCGGGCAGGTCCGCCACGTTCCACGCGCTCACCAGGTGCCGGCGCGAGTCCGGGTTCTTCTTGAGCCCGTCCACCAGTTGCCGCATCTGGTCCACGGGCGTGCCGTCCGGCGTGCTCCACGAGCGCCACTGGTGGCCGTACACGGGGCCCAGGCTTCCGTCGGCGTTGGCCCACTCGTCCCAGATGGTGACGCCGTGCTCCTGGAGCGAGCGCACGCTCGTGTCCCCCCGGAGCATCCACAGGAGTTCGTGGAGGATGGACTTCACGTGCAGCTTCTTCGTCGTCACCAGCGGAAAGCCCTGGGCGAGGTCGAAGCGGAGCTGATGGCCGAAGAGGCTCAGGGTCCCCGTGCCGGTCCGGTCACCTTTCTTCGTACCGTGGTGCAGGACATGGTCCAGCAGACTCAGGTATTGCTGCATGGGCCCATCTTGCTGGGGTGAACACGCAGCGCAACTTCCTTCTCTTGCCGGTGGGCTTCGAACGCGAAGCGCCGTTACAGAGGGTGAAATGAAGATTTATACGAAGACCGGCGACGCGGGAGAGACAGGCCTGTTCGGTGGTGGACGCGTCGCGAAGGATGACGCGCTGGTGGACGCCTACGGGGAGGTGGACGAGCTCAACGCCACGCTGGGCCTCGCGCGGACCTTCTCGCTGCCCGCGGACCTGGACCACTTCCTCCAGCGCCTGCAGGACCAGCTCTTCACCGTGGGCGCGGTGCTGGCCACGCCGCCGCACACCAAGGCGGCGGCGCACATTCCGGAGTTGAAGCTGGAGTGGGTGGAGGAGATGGAGCGCCACATCGACCGGTACGAGGAGGAGCTGCCGAAGATGACGCACTTCATCCTGCCCGGTGGCGCGCCCGCGGCGGCGGCGCTGCACCTGTCGCGCACGGTGTGCCGCCGGGCCGAGCGCCGGGTCGTGACGCTGCTGCGCGAGGACAAGGCCCCGCCCGCGGTGGCCATGTACCTCAACCGCCTGTCGGACCTGCTCTTCGTCGTGGCGCGGCTGGTGAACTTCCGCGCCGGCCTGCCCGACGTGAAGTGGATCCCCGAGAAGCCCTCGAAGTAGCCGTGACCCCGCTGCCTACCGCCCGGCTCCGGGACCTCGCCCAGCAGGTGGGCTTCGACCTCATCGGCTTCGCTCGCGCGGAGCCCATCCCCCCGTCGTCGCTGCTGTCGTGGCTGGAGGCCGGCTACGACGCGGACATGGACTGGATGGGGTCGCGCGCGGAGGAGCGGCTCGACGTGTCGGTGCTGCTGCCGGGCGCGAAGACGGTGCTGTCCTTCGCGAACAACTACTACCGGGACGACGCGCCGTCGCAGGGCTCGCCCATCGCTCGGTACGCGCGGGGCCGGGACTACCACTCCACGCTGCGCGACCGGATGAAGGCGTTCCGCAAGACGATCAACGAATGGTACCCGGGGCTGGGCACCTACGGCGGCGTGGACAGCGGGCCCATGATGGAGAAGGTCTGGGCCGCGCGCGGAGGCCTGGGGTACGTGGGCAAGAACGGCTGCCTCATCACCGAGTCCCACGGTTCCTGGGTGCTGCTGGCCACGCTCATCCTGGACGCGGCGGTGGACGAATACCCGCCAGGTCCCGTGGCGGACCGCTGCGGTTCCTGCCGACGGTGTCTCATGGCGTGTCCCACGGGCGCGCTGGTGGGCAACCGGCAGGTGGATGCGCGGGCGTGCCTGTCGTACCAGACCATCGAGAACCGCGACCGTGACGTGCCGGAGGCGTTCCGGTTCAAGTTCGACAATCTCATCTTCGGCTGCGACATCTGCCAGCAGGTGTGCCCGCTCAACCGCAAGCCGGTGCATGCGGAGGACGCGCGCTTCACGCCCCGCGCGGTGGCGTCGCTGGGCACGGCGGAGCTGGCGGCCCTGACACCCGAGCAATACAAGGAACTCATCCCTGGCACCGCGCTGGCCCGCGCGCGCTACGACGGTTTGAGGCGCAACGCTGTCTATGCGCTGGGGGTGGCACGGCAGACGCAAGCCCGGCCGCTGCTTGAAAAACTCAGCGACGACTCCAGCGAACTGGTACGCAGCGCCGCGAAATGGGCGCTTCTCCAACTGGAGTCGTGACACCGGGTGCCGTCGCTGCGCCGCTCGGGCGGGTGTACGCGGCGCTCGGGTTGCAGGTGCTGATCAGCGCGGGCACGTACCTGGCGGCCAAGCGCGCGATGACGGAGCTGTCGCCGTTCACCGTGGTGCTGTGGCGCTTCCTGGTGTGCGGCGTCGCGTTCACGCTGCTGCTCGCGCTGACGCCGGGGCCGAAGCTGCCACCGCGCAGTGCGTGGAAGCGCGTGGCGCTGCTGGGCCTGATGGGCGGGCCGGTGAACCAGACGCTGTTCTTCTCCGGGCTGTCGCGCTCCACGTCGGCGCACGCGGCGCTGCTCTACGCGCTGACGCCGTTGGGGGTGTACGTGGCCAGCCTCGTGCTGGGCCGCGAGCGGGCCTCCCGCCGGGCGACGCTGGGCATCCTCACCGCGCTGGTGGGCGTGGTGGTGTTGCTGTTGGGCCGGGGGCTCGCGAGCGCGCAGGGTTCGGTCCAGGGCGACCTGCTCATCCTCATGGCGGTGGTGGCGTGGGTCATCTACACGACGGAGGGCCGGCCGCTGGCCTCCGAGTACGGAGCGCTGCGCGCCACGGCGTGGACGATGACGGTGGCGACGGCGCTGCAACTGCCACTCATCCCGTTCGTGCTGGAGCCCGCGCAGGTGTGGGCCGCGAGCTTCGCGGCGAAGGCCGCCATCGTGTACCTGGGGCTGATGACGTCGGTGGTGGCGTACCTGCTCTGGTACTACGCGCTGTCGAAGGTGCCCGCGTCGAAGGTGGCCATCTTCTCCAACCTGCAACCGGCGGCGACGGCGCTCGCGGCCTGGGCCTTCCTGGACGAAGCGCTGCACTGGGAGCTCGCGTTGGGCGGCGCGCTGGTGCTCCTGGGGGTGCGGCTGACGCAGGCCGCGCCGGTGAAGCCTGCTCCGGTGGTGGTGCGCGCGGGTTGAGGTCGTGGCCTCCGTCCTCGCGTCAGGAGCCGCAGCTCCGCGCATCCGTCCGGACGAAGACGCGGACCGGTCCCGGGTCCGCCACCTCCTCGAACCGTGAATCGCGCACGAGTGTGTCCAGGAACGCCTCCCGCGAGGCGGCTCCCAGCAGGTGGGGCTCCACGTGTGGGGGAACGAGCACGACCTGGGCCCGCTCATGGTGGTGCAAGAGGAAGCGGTCGTAGCCGTTGGGCACGAAGACCACCGAGCGGAAGTCCGTGGCCACCGCCCGCCGTGAAGCACAGGCCTGGACATGGCGCGCGAAGGCCTGGCGGAAGTCCTCATCCACCGAGGGCATGGGACGCAGGGGCGGGGACCCCACGGTCCGGTCGAAGCGCGTGACCTGGATGAGCGCGAGCCCGGCGAGCAGCAGCGCGGGCGCCATCGCGGCGCGGGCGGGGACCCATCCGCGTGCGAGCACGCTCCGCCAGAGCACGGCGAGCTGGCCAAAGCCCGCCGCCGCGCACACGCCCAGCCCGGGCAGCAGGAAGGCGGAGTTGTAGAACCAGAGCAGGCGCTTGTCCGGCGCATCCGCCATGAAGAAGAAGGTGCCCGGCAGGGTGCTGAGGAGCGCGGCCGCGGGCGCGAGGAGCTGGATCCACAGGAAGCTTCGCTGGAACACAAGCAGCCCGCTGGTGGACACGTCGTGCACCACCCGCCCGGGGTCGCCCATCGCGGTGAGGGCCACCTGCCCCCAGGTGTCGCCGTAGTGCGACCAGAACCGCGTGCCGGAAGGTGTCCCGAGCGCCGGCAGCACCACCGCGACACAGAGGGCAAGGTAGCCGAGCGACAGCGCGGACACCCCGAGCGCCCTGCGCGTGAGCTGCGAGCGCGGCGGACGGGCCACGGCTGGCAGCAGCAGCAGCGCCGCCGACTGGAAGGCGAGGAACAGGCCTCCATCCGGGCGCACGCCCAGCGCGAGCAGCGCGATGAGCACGATCCACCGCATCCGGGCACCCCGGAGCAGGAGCACGAGCACCGCCGTGGCGCCCAACTGGAAGAAGACCTCGAAGTGCGCGGAGAGCGCGACCGTCTTCACGAAGGGGTTGAGCCCCAGGTACACCGCGAAGGCGACACAGGCCCAGGGCCGCCACGCGGCGGGAAGCAGCTCCCGCTCCTCGAACATGCGCTCGAAGCACCAGACCTGGAGCGCGACCGCCCCATACAGCGCCACCAGTCCCAGCACGACGAACAGGAACTGCGAGTCACTGAGCAGGAACAGCGGCGTGAGCAGCAGCAGCGTCGGGGTGAAGTGGATGGTGAGGTGGTTGAGGTCCGCGTCCGTCACCCAGAAGGGACGGCCCCGGTGCACCGCGTTCGCGAACAGGTCGTTCAGCAGGCCGAGGTCGTGGAACGCGAACACCCCGCCCCGGAAGGCGCTC
Source organism: Corallococcus sp. CA047B (assembly GCF_003612065.1). Classification (NCBI taxonomy): domain Bacteria; kingdom Pseudomonadati; phylum Myxococcota; class Myxococcia; order Myxococcales; family Myxococcaceae; genus Corallococcus; species Corallococcus sp. CA047B. The sequence continues at coordinate 290 of NZ_RAWD01000021.1, read as the reverse complement.
CAGACGCAGACGAGCGTATAGACAAACAGGGCTCCGAGCACGAAATGCCAGGCGCGGACCCGATGCGCGAACGTGAAGGAAGGCAAGCGGCGGGACTCTGCCACACGCTCGCGGGGAGGACACGGCTTGAAGTGGCCCGGCGCGGGGACGCGATGGCGCCCCGCGCGCGCGGATGCACGGACTTGCTAGTCGCCGTTCGGATCCCAGTCGGAGATGTCCTTCTTCGGCTCCGGCGGCGGCTTCGGGCGCGGCGCCTCCACGGGACGGGGCGGGGGCGCCTTCTTCTCCAC
>NZ_RAWD01000219.1:0-16538 GCF_003612065.1 Corallococcus sp. CA047B | reverse complement strand
CTCCCGCGCGGCTGCACCTGCAGGCCCTGGAGCGCATTGAAGAAGGCAACGTGTCCGGAGCGACCGCGGTGCTGGAGCTGCTCGTGAAGCAGGCGCCGGACTACCTGCCGGGCCTCCTGGAGCTGGCGCTGCTGCGCGAGCGCGCCGGGGCCCGGGACGCGGCCTTCCCGTTGATGCGCGCCCTGCGCTCGCGGGCGGGACAACTGCCGCCGGACGAGCTGGTGGATGGACCGGAGGCGCTGCCTGCGCGCTTCTATCTGGCGTCCGCTGACGCCTACCTGAATCTGGGGGCGCTGGAATGAAGGGGACGCCGCGGATGGTGGACGAGGCCCTGGAGGAGGAGACGCGCGATCTGCTCGCGCGCCGGGCCGCGCGCCTGCGCGAGCAGGGCGAGTCGTCCGTGGAGGAGGCGGTCCACTGGATCGCCGAGTTCCCCCTGGGCGAGGAGCGCTACGCGCTGCCCCTGGAGTCGCTGCGCGCCGCGCTGCCGCTGCGCATGGTGACGCCCGTGCCGCTGTCGGAGCCCGCCGTCATCGGCGTGCTGAGATTCCAGGGCCAGGTGCTGTCCGCGCTGAGCCTGGCGTCGCTGCTGGGCGGCCACGGCTGGCGGCAGGACCCGGCCGTGCTGCTGGTGGTGGACCGAGGGGATGGCGAATTGTGCGCGCTGGACTGCGAGGCCATTCCGCGCCCCACCACGCTGTCGCTCGCGTCGGTGGAGGCCGCGAGGGTCCGGGCCGAGGGGCCGGTGATGGAGGTCTTCACCCACGACCGTCAGCTCATCCACCTCATCGATCCGAAGCGCCTCTTCTCCGCGCCGGATGCGGGGGTGCGCCATGGCCGTTGATCCGATGCTGCAGCCCCTGGTGGCCGGGTTCGCCATCGAGGCCCAGGAGGTCATCCAGAAGGTCACCATGGACCTGCTGGAGCTGGAGCGCGAGGGCCTGGAGAACGACGCGCTCGCGAAGATCTACGTCCGGCTGGGCCGGCACCTGCACACGCTGAAGGGCAGCGCCGCGTCGCTGGGCCTCCAGGACCTGGGCGACATCGCCCACAAGCTGGAAGACGCGCTGGCGCCGCTGAAGGCCACCACGCAGAAGATGCCGCGCCCGGTGGTGGACATCCTGCTGCACGGGTTGGACCTGTTCATGCTGCGCGCGCAGGCGCACGCGGATGGCCGGGGAGAATTGCTGCCGGACCCCGCCGCCGCGCTGGCCCAGCTGGTCGCGTCCGCGCCGCCGCCGGAGGCCGCCGCCGCGCTGCCGGGAGGGGCCTTCGCGCAGGTGGTGCCCGTGCCCCAGACGTCCGTGGACACCGGGGCGCAGACCGCGTCGCAGGGCTCCGCGGGCGGGCCGCCGACGCCGGACCATCAGGGCGAGTCCACGGACGCGGGCTGGCGCGTGAGCGCGCGGCAGGTGACGTCCCTGATGCGCGAGGTGGAGCGCCTGCGGGAAGTGCGCCTGCGGGTGGAGGAGCGCAGCCGGGAGCTGGAGCGGGTGTCCACGCTGCTCGCGAAGCAGGGCCTGCTGGCGGAGACGGCGGAGGCGCGCACGCTCTTGTCCGGCACGGGCCGTTCGCTGCGCACCGACGGCGAGGAGACGAGCGACATCGTGGACGCGCTGGAGGACGGCCTCAAGGCCATCACCACGCGCCCCACGCGCACCATCCTGGAGCCCCTGCAGCGCATGGTGCGCGACCTGTCGCGCCAGCTGGGCAAGGAGGCGCGGCTGTCGGTGGTGGGCGCGGAGGTGTCGTTGGACCGGCGCCTCCTGGAGAAGCTCCAGGGCGCGCTCGTGCACCTGCTGCGCAACGCCGTGGACCACGGCCTGGAGATGCCCGCCGAGCGCGAGAAGGCCGGCAAGCACCACGAGGGTGCGCTCACGCTGCGCGTGGAGCAGCAGGGCAACCTGCTCTACCTGGAGGCGAGCGACGACGGGCGCGGCATCGACCTGCAGGCGGTGCGCCGGGTGGCGGAGAAGCGCGGGCTGGTGACGGCGGATGAAATCGTGCGCTTCAACGACAACCAGGTGCGCGACCTCATCTTCAGCGAGGGCTTCAGCACCCGCGCGGACGTGACGGACACCTCCGGGCGCGGCGTGGGCCTGGACGCGGTGCGCGCCACGGTGGAGTCGCTGCAGGGCCGCATCGAGGTGGCCAGCACGCGCGGGCAGGGCACGCGCTTCGTGCTGACGCTGCCGGTGGACCTGGGCAGCTCGCCGGTGCTGATGGTGCGCGCGCTGGAGCAGTTCGTGGGCCTGCCCATGTTGGCGGTGGAGTCCACGCAGCTGGCGCGCGCGGATTCGCTGCGCCTGGGCAAGCGCCGGGCGCACCTGGAGCACCTGGGGCAGCTGCTGCCGGTGGTGGACCTGGGCGCGCGGCTGGGCCTGCGCGCGTCCGCGCCCCCCGCGGAGGGCCAGCCGCTGCTCATCGTCCAGAGCGGTGGCAAGCGCGTGGCGCTGGTGGTGGACGCGGTGGTGGGGGACCGGGACCTGGTCATCCGCCCGCTGCCCTCGGAGGTGCGCGACGTGGCGGCCTGGCAGGGCGCGGCGACGCTCAGCCGCGGCGAGCTGCTGCTCATCCTCCGGCCGGACTGGGTGGTGTCGGATTCGGAGAAGGTGACGGTGTCGGCGGGCAGCCGGCGGGCGCTGGTGGTGGACGACTCGCTCACCGCGCGAGCGCTGCACCGGGCGAGCCTGGAGGCCGGCGGCTTCCAGGTGCACCTGGCGGCCAGCGGGCCCCGGGCGCTGGAGCGGCTGGCCGCGGACACCTACGACGTCGTCATCTGCGACCTGGACATGGAAGAGATGGACGGCACGGAGCTCATCGCGCGGCTGCGCGAGAAGAAGGAGACGCGCACGCTGCCGGTCATCCTGGTGTCCGCGCACGACAGCCCGTCCGCGCGCGAGCGGGGGCTGGAGTCCGGCGCGGATGGCTTCTTGAGCAAGCGCGAATGCGCCGCGGGCCGCCTGCTCGCTGAAGTGCTGGACGTGATGAGCCGCCGAGGGAGCCGCGCTTGAGCACGAAGAAGATTCGCGTGCTCGTGGTGGACGACTCGCCCACCATGGCCAGCACGCTCACCGCCCTGCTCACGGAGGAGCCTCGCATCGAGGTCGTGGGCCGGGCGGCGGATGGCAACCGCGCCGTGCAGCTCGCGCGCCTGCTGCGTCCGGACGTCATCACCATGGACCTGCTGTTGCCCGGCCTGGACGGCCCGGCGGCCATCGGCCACATCATGTCCCAGGCGCCCGCGCGCATCCTGGTCGTGAGCGCCGTGGCGGAGCAGCGGGGCGTGGACCTGGGCTTCCAGGCCATGAGCGCCGGGGCGCTGGAGCTCATCGGCAAGCCCAACGTCACCAACGCGGACGAGCTGCGCAAGTGGGGCCGTGAGCTGGCCCACTCGGTGTGCCTGATGGCGGAGGTGCCCGTCATCTCCCGCCGCCCGCGCGCCGCGCTGCCCCTGCCCATGCCCACCGGGGCGCGGGTGGACGTCTTCGGCCTGGTCGCCTCCACCGGCGGTCCTCCCGCGCTGGCGGAGGTGCTCTCCAAGCTGCCCAAGGACCTGCCGGTGCCGGTGCTCATCGCCCAGCACATCACGGTGGGCTTCACGCAGGGCATGGTGCGCTGGCTGTCGCAGGTGTGCTCGCTCAACGTCACCATGGCGCGCGACGGCGAGCAGCTGGCGCCGGGCCGCGTGTACTTCCCGCTGGATGGCCATGACCTGCTGGTGGACAGCGCGGGGCTGGCCCGGCTGCAGCGCTCCCAGGGCGGGCCGTGCCCCAACGGGGACGTGCTCCTGCACTCGCTGGCGGCGGCGTATGGCCGGCGCTGTGGCGGCGGGGTCCTCACCGGCATGGGCGAGGACGGCGCGCGGGGCCTTCTGGCCATCCGCACCGCCGGGGGCGTCACCTTCGCGCAGGACGAGGCGTCGAGCGTCGTCTACGGCATGCCGCGCGCCGCGCTGGAGCTGAAGGCCACCGACGGCGGGGTGCCCCTGTCGGCGGTGGCGGACCTCATCCTCCAGAGCTGCCAGCGGCCGACGTTCCGGCCCGGCCGTCCCCCGGATGGCGGCCTCCGATGAGTCCTCCGTGCCTGTCGCCAACAAACCGCGCCCCCGTGCGTTGTCCCTGGCGGCTGGCGCCTGGCGGCCGGCCGTCTGAACGCGTTGTCCAGGGAGTGCTCCCGTGACGCCGACCGCTCCGCCCAACATCTCCCTCCTGCGTGGGCTCGGGCTCGCGCCGAAGTTCGTGCTCGTCACGGCGGTCATCAGCGCCACCGTGGCCCTGCTGCTCACCTTCATCGCCACGAAGCAGCTGGAATCCAACCTGGAGGAGCGCCACGTCATTGAAGGTCAGGCCGTGGCGCTGGGCCTGTCCATCGCCGCGGAGCAGGGGATGGCCGCGCGGATGCCGTCGCTCCAGCCCCTGTTGGACCCCTTCATGGGGCGCGACGACCTGGCGTACCTCTTCATCCAGGACGCGGCTGGCAAGGTGCTGGTGCACACCTTCCGGGGCGGCTTTCCGGAAGCGCTGACGGTCGCCACCGAGGCCCCGGCCTCGGTGGGCAAGGACGGCCTGCGCGTCGTCCCCGAGGTGCGCCTGGAGCGCGGCGGCAGGACGCTGGTGGGCGTGGACGTGGCGGCGCCCGTGGCGCAGGGCCGCCTGGGCACCGTGCACGTGGGCATGGCGCGCGAGTACATCGACGCGAAGGTGGCCGTGCTGCGCTGGCGGATGCTGCTGTTCGCGGTGCTCCTGGAGCTGTGCGGCATCGTGGTGGCGGCGCTGTTCGGCCGGAGCATCGTGCGGCCCCTGGCGGAGCTCACGTCCGTGGCGGGCCACATCGTGGAGTCCGGTGACCTCACCCGTCCCATCACGCTGCGGGGCAACGACGAGGTGGGACGGCTGTCCAGGTCCTTCTCGCAGATGGTGGGCAAGCTGCGCGAAGTCACCATCAACCTCCAGCACGCGGCCACCGCGCTCACCCAGTCCACCGACCACCTCAACGCTTCCTCCACGGAGCAGGCGCAGACCATCTCGCGCCAGGCCGCCGCGCTGCAGGAGACGCAGGTGACGGCGCAGGAGATCAAGCAGACCTCCACGCTGGCCGCGCAGAAGGCGGAGAGCGTGCTCAGCGTGGCCGAGCGCGCCGACACCCTGGCCAAGGCGGGCGAGGCCTCCATCGAGCAGACGATGGCGGGCCTCAACGACATCCGCGCGCAGGTGGGGGAGATCGCGGAGAAGATCCTGGAGCTGGGCGAGCGCACCCGTCAGATTGGCGGGATCACCCAGACGGTGAAGGACCTGGCGGACCAGTCCAACATGCTCGCGCTCAACGCGGCCATCGAGGCGGTGCGCTCCGGCGAGCACGGCAAGGGCTTCAGCGTCGTGGCCCGCGAAATCCGCGCGCTGGCGGACCAGTCCATCCAGGCCACCACGCGGGTGCGGGAGCTGCTGGACGACATCGCCAACTCCGTCACCGCCGCGGTGCGCATCACCGAGCGCGGCGCGGAGCGCATGGAGGCGGGCCTGGAGCAGGTGCGCACCAGCGGGCAGAACCTGCGCGAGCTGTCCTCCATCGTCCAGGACAACGCCGCCGCCGTCCGGCAGATCGCCGCCGCCGTGAATCAGCAGAACGTGGGCATCAATCAGATCACCCTCGCGGTGAACGACCTGTCCCGGATGATGGACGACACCGTGGCCCGCATCGGGTCCACCGGTGAGGCGGCCACCACGCTTCAAATCATCTCCGAGCAGCTCTCCAACGCCGTGGGCGCGTACAAGGTCGAAGCGAAGAAGGAGTAGTCGCAAACGCCAACCGCCGGAAACACGAAGGCCCCGAGTTCCCTTCAAGGGGGAGCCCGGGGCCTCGGTGTTTCAGCCGGTCCGCGCGCTCAAGCGGGGACGGCCACGGCGGACTCGGTGACGAGCTTCAGCGCGTCATCCACCACGTCGAAGCGGGCGACGCCGCCGCCCTTGAGGGCGCCGAACAGCAGGGCCTCCGCGAGCTGCTTCTTGAGCGAGCTGTCCACCAGCCGCGCCATGGGGCGCGCGCCGAAGGCCGGGTCGTAGCCGTGCTCCGCCAGCCACGCGCGGGCGGCGGGCGTGAGCTCCAGCTTGACCTTCTTCTCGTCGAGCACCTTCTGGAGCAGGCGCACTTCCTTGTCCACGACCTTGAGGATGACCTCCGGGGGCAGGCCGGAGAACAGGATCCAGCCGTCCAGCCGGTTGCGGAACTCCGGCGTGAAGGTGCGCTCGATGGCCTTCTTCGCCCGCGAGCCGTCCACCACCACGCTGGTGTCACCGAAGCCCATGGCCTTGGTGCTCATCTCCTGCGCGCCCGCGTTCGTGGTCAGGATGAGGATGATGTTGCGGAAGTCCGCCTTGCGACCGTTGTTGTCGGTGAGCGTCGCGTGGTCCATCACCTGGAGCAGGATGTTGAAGAGGTCCGGGTGGGCCTTCTCGATTTCATCCAGCACCAGCACCGCGTACGGGTGCTTGCGCACGGCGTCCGTGAGCAGACCGCCCTGGTCGAAGCCCACGTAGCCCGGGGGCGCGCCGATGAGCCGGCTCACCGTGTGCTTCTCCGAGTACTCGCTCATGTCGAAGCGCAGGAACTCCACGCCCAGGCTCTGCGCCAGCTGCTTGGCCAGCTCCGTCTTGCCCACGCCCGTGGGGCCGGAGAAGAGGAAGCTGCCAATGGGCTTCTCCGGCGCACGCAGGCCGGAGCGCGACAGCTTGATGGCGCTGACCATCTCTTCAATGGCCTTGTCCTGGCCGAAGATGACGCCCTTGAGCTCCTTGTCGAGGTTCTGGATCTGCACGCCCTCGCTGGCGGACACGCTCTTGGCCGGAATCTTCGCCATCTTGGAGACGACCTGCTCCACGTCGTGCGCGCTGACGACGCCCGTGCGCACCCCGTCCGGCTTCAGCCGCTCGGCCGCGCCCGACTCGTCGATGACGTCGATGGCCTTGTCCGGCAGGAACCGGTCGTTGATGTGCTTGGCCGCCAGCTCCGCCGCCGCCTGGAGCGCACCCTCGCCGTACTTCACGTGGTGGTGCTCCTCGTAGCGGCTTCTCAGGCCCTCCAGGACCTTGATGGTGTCCTCCACGCTGGGCTCGTCCACTTCGATCTTCTGGAAGCGGCGGGACAGCGCGCGGTCGCGCTCGAAGGACGCCTTGAACTCCTGGAACGTCGTGGACCCGATGCAGCGCAACCGGCCCGACGCCAGCGCGGGCTTGAGCAGGTTGGACGCGTCCATGGACCCGCCGCTCGTGGCCCCGGCACCGACGATGGTGTGGATCTCGTCGATGAAGAGGATGGCGTCCGGCAGCTCCTGCAACGCCTTGAGCACGCCCTTGAGGCGCTCCTCGAACTGGCCGCGGAACTTGGTGCCCGCCAGCAGCGCGCCCATGTCCAGCGAGTAGACGACCGCGTCCTTCAACGCGGCCGGCACGCGGCCTTCGGTGATGTGGAGCGCCAGGCCCTCCGCGATGGCCGTCTTGCCCACGCCGGCCTCACCCACGTAGAGCGGGTTGTTCTTGCGGCGGCGGCAGAGCACCTGGATGGTGCGCTCCAGCTCCTTGTCGCGGCCGATGAGCGGGTCGATACGGCCCGCCTTCGCCTCCGCGTTGAGCTGCACGGCGTACGCTTCCAGCGGGCTCTTGCGCGAGGACTCGCCGTCGTCGTCATCCCCGGCGGGCGCGCCCTTGCTGTCCGTCGCGCCTTCGGACTCGCCGTCCTTGCTGATGCCGTGGGAGATGAAGTTGAGCAGGTCCAGGCGGGTGACGCCCTCCTGCTGGAGCAGGAAGAGCGCCTGGCTCTCCTCCTCGCGGAACATGGCGACCAGCACGTCGCCCCCGTCGATGTACTTCTGTTCGGCGGACAGGGCGTGCATGGCGGCGCGGTGGAGCACGCGCTCCACGCCGATGGTCTGCTGCGGCTCGGCGTCCACGTCGTCGGGCAGCCGTTCGACCGTCTCCTCCAGGAAGGAGGTCAGGTTCTCCTGCAGGCGCTTGACGTTCGCGCCGCAGGACTTGAGCACCTCGCGGGTGCGCGAGTCACGGGTGAGGGCCAGGAGCAGGTGCTCCAGCGTCAGGTACTCGTGGCGCATCTTCCGCGCCTCGTCGAGCGCGGTGCGGAAGCTGGCCTGCAACTCTTTGGCAATCGATGGTCCTGCCACGGTTTCAGCCTTCCTCGGGTTCCATGGACAGCCGCAGGGGGAACCCGTTGTCCCGCGCCGCGGCCTCCACTGTCTTGAGCTTCGTCTCGGCGACGTCGTAGGTATAAACGCCCGCCACTCCGATGCCGTTGTAATGAACGTGCATCATGATCTGCACGGCATCCGTCTCCGACTTGTGGAAGATCTCCTTGAGCACGGCCACCACGAACTCCCGCGTGGTGTAGTTGTCGTTGTGCAGGAGGACCTTGTAGAGCGTCGGCCTCTTCAGCTTCTGCTTGGGGACGGCCTCCGTGACGACCTGGCCGTCATCATGTTGGTGCTTCTGCGCCATGGGCTTGCGGACTCCCTTGCCTTGCCTTCGCGAACCACGGCGGGCCTCCAGAACTTCAGACCCGCTCCTTGAAACCCGTCTCCGCCCACCAGAGTGGCAGGCCGCTCTCCACGGCCGCCCGCTCGTGCGCCAGGAAGCCGCGCACCGCCCGGTCCATCCCGGGGTGAAGGAAGAGATGCGCACTGTACGTGAGGTGCGGCTCGAATCCCCGGGTGAGCTTGTGCTCTCCCCCGGCCCCTGGCTCGAAGCGCTCCAGCCCCCGCGCGATGCACGCCGCCACCGGTTGGTAGAGGCAGACATTGAAGTGCAGGAACGGGTGCTCCTCGAGCGCTCCCCAATAACGGCCGAACAGCGTGCGCGGCCCGACGAAATTGAACGCGCCCGCCACCCTCCGGCCTTCCCGCCGGGCCTCCACGAACTCACACCGGTGCCGGAAGCGCCCGAGCAGCCGGGCGAAGAAGTCCGGGGTCAGCGAGCGCACACCCCAGGGGTAGCGATCCACCGTGGTGACGTAGAGCCGGTAGGCGCTCGCCGGGTCCAGCTCCTCCAGGGCCTCGCCCCTCAGGGTGCGGAAGGTGATGCCCTGGGCCTCGGGCGCGGCGAGCTCACGCTTGAGCTGGTGCCGCCGCTTGGAGTGGAAGCGGCCAAGGAAGTCGTCGAACGTCCGGTAGCCCGTATTGGTCCACTGGTACTGCACACCCAGGCGCACCGCGTAGCCCTGGGCCTCCAGGACGGGCAGCTCCTCCGGGGTGGGGAAGAGGACGTGGACGCTGGAGAGCCCCTCCGCGCGGGCGTACTCCAGGGCGGCGCTGTACAGCTCCGCCTCGCGCGTGGGCCGGTCCTCGCCGGGGGCCACCAGCACGCGGCGGCCGGTGGCGGGGGTGAAGGGCACGGCGAGCACCAGCTTGGGGTAGTAGCGCAGGCCGGCGCGCTCGGCGGCGGTGGCCCAGGCGGCGTCGAAGACGAACTCGCCGTGGCTGTCGTCCTTCAGGTACGCGGGCGCGGCGGCCACCAGCCGGGAGCCCCTCCAGAGGGTGAGGTGGCGGGGGTGCCAGCCGCGCTCGGGCACCACGGTGCCGCTCTCCTCCAGGGCGGCCAGGAAGGCCCACTCCAGGAAGGGCATGGAGCCTGCGTCCACCAGCGCGTCCCAGGCCGTCTGGGGGACGTCGGTGATGGACGTGAGCAGGCGCAGCGTGGTGGGAAGCGGGGCGGACATGGGTGGAGCGCGAGCGCCAGCCTATAACGTCGGGTGACGCCTGCCGCCACGCCCGCCTGGCAGGGCCTATTTGCCGCGCGTCAGCTCCGTGGCGAGGAAGCCCGCGACCTCCGCGAGCCCGGCGGCCGCGCGCTTGCGTCCCTCGTCGGATTCCATCACCCGGCGCGCCGCGTCGCTGGCCGTGCCCGCCTCCAGGTCCACCATCACCAGGAAGGCGCTCCAGCCGGGCGTCGTCGGCGCGACCTTGCCCGGACGCTGGGGTCGGTCGCCCAGGGTGGCGGCCACCTTCTCCAGCAGGCCGTCCTCGGTGAGACGTTTTGTCTTGCCGAGCATCTGGGTCCACGTGGCCTCCAGCAGGGCCGTCAGCAGGCGTCCGGAGAGCGCGGTGGAGAGGCGCTGGGCGGATTCCTCGGCGTCCAGGCGGTGGGCCTCGGCGTAGGTGGGGCCCAGCTTGGCCACCACCACGGCCCGGGTGGCGAGGTGGGCAAGGCGCGGCGGGAAGGCGGACATGGGGGGAACCTCGCCAGCAGGGCAGGGAAGGGAAGGACGGGACCCGAAAAGTGGGGACCCGGTGTCTTACATCGGAAAGAAGCTCCAGGCCGCATCCGGAGTGAATGGACCACGCGGCGCGTTTGCCTGACAGCCGGACAGGTTGCTATGGGGCCCGGCGCGCCTTAGAGGAAGCAGACTTTCGTCGGGAGAACAGAATGTCCGTGAACATCCAGCTCGAGTGGACCCCCAACCCCAGCACGTTGAAGTACGTGGTGGACCGCAAGCTGCTGGGCGGTGGCGCCGTGAACTTCACCAACCGGGGTGACGCGGAGGCGAAGTCGCCCCTGGCCCTGCGGCTGATGGACATCCAGGGCGTCACCGCGGTGATGCTCGGCACCAACTTCGTCACCGTGACGAAGGGCGACTCCGGTGAGTGGGACGAACTCAACGACTCCGTGATGTCCACGCTGGACACGCACCTCACCGAAGGCCTGCCCGTGGTGGACGAGGCCGCGCTCGCGGCGTCGCGCCAGACGTCGTCGCAGGACGGCTCCGTGGAGCAGCGCATCCAGACCATCCTGGACGAGGAGATCCGCCCGGCGGTGGCCCAGGACGGCGGCGACATCACGTTGGATCGCTTCGAGGAAGGCATCGTCTACCTGCACATGAAGGGTTCGTGCGCGGGCTGCCCGTCGTCCACGGCGACGCTGAAGATGGGCATCGAGGGCCGCCTGCGTGAGGCCATCCCCGAAGTGATGGAAGTGGTGTCCGTCTGAGACGCAACGTCAAGGCGCCGCAGGTCCGCAAGGAGCTGCTTCCGGACCAGTCCCAGGCCCTCCTGCGGGAGCTGCACCTGCTCACGCGCGAGGGGCACCTCAACGCGGACGCGCTGCGCAAGCTCAAGCAGGTCAACCACCTGGTGGGCCTGTTGCGCCCCGCGATGGACGACGTGCAGGCCCGCCACCCGAACCCCGTCGTGGTGGACGCCGGCAGCGGCAACGCCTACCTGGGCTTCGTCGTCTACGAGCTGTTCCTCAAGGACGCGCAGGCCGGGGAGCTGTTGTCCATCGAAGGCCGCCCGGAGCTGACCGAACGGGCGAAGGGCCGCGCGGAGCGGCTGCACTTCGACCGGATGCGCTTCCAGACGGCGCACATCGACGCGGCCCAGTACCCCGAGCGCATCCACGTGCTGATGGCGCTGCACGCCTGCGACACCGCCACGGACGACGCGCTGGTGGCCGCCATCAAGCACGGCGCGGACCACGTGGCGGTGGTGCCGTGCTGTCAGGCGGAGGTGGCCGCGCAGCTGAAGGAGAAGCGCGCGAAGCCCGCCGGCTCCATCTCCCTGCTCTTCCAGCACCCCATGCACCGGCGCGAGTTCGGCTCGCACCTGACCAACGTCATCCGCGCGCTGACGCTGGAGTCGTTCGGCTACCAGGTGACGGTGACGGAGCTGACCGGGTGGGAGCACTCGCTGAAGAACGAGCTGATCCTCGGGCGGCGCGTGCACCGGGACAACCGGCGCGCGAAGCTCCAGCTCCAGGCGCTGCTCGCGGAGACGGGCGTCCAGCCCCGGCTGACGCGCCTGTTGGGCATCACCCCCGCGACGACGGGGGCGGTGCCGGTGGAGTCGTCGGAAGGTCCAGAAGTGGAACCCGTCGTGGAGCCAGGGCCGGAGTCGGGCGAAAGTCAGGCGTGAGGCTTCCCCGCCGTACTTGAGGCGGGAGCTTCTGTCGGGAAGGGGCATGGCCTTGGAGCTGGATGACTGGGGCGGCACGGGACCGCTCCTGCACTTCGCCTGTGCGAACGGTTTTCCCCCGGAGACGTACCGCAAGCTCTTCGCTCGGCTGGCGACGCGCTACCACGTGGTGTCGCTGCGCACGCGCCCCTTGAATCCGGACGAGGATCCGAAGCGGCTCACCAACTGGAGCGAGCTGGGCGACGACCTGGCGCGCGAGCTCAAGGCGCGGGGCCGCTCGGGCGTGCTGGGCGTGGGCCACAGCGTGGGCGGGGCGAGCACGCTGATGGCGTCCGCCGCGAACCCCGGCCTGTTCCGCGCGGTGGTGGCGTTGGATCCGGTGCTCATCACCGGCACGCGCGCGTGGGCGGTGCGCCTGTTGAAGCTGCTGGGCCGCATGGACCGCACCGCCATCGTGCAGGGCGCGCTGCGCAGGCGGGACCGGTGGCCGACGCGCCAGGAGGCCGCCGACGCGTACCGGGAGCGCAAGCTGTTCCGAGACTGGGACGCGGACTGCTTCAACGACTACATCACCCACGGGCTGGTGCCGACGCCGGAGGGCGACTTCAAGCTGCGGATCCCGCGCGAGTGGGAGGCCCGCATCTTCGAGACCTTCCCCGCGGACCCCTGGAAGCTCATCCGCGCCAACGCCGCGCCGACGCTGGTGCTGCGCGGGGAGAAGTCGGACACGCTGCTGCCCGCGGCGCTGGCCCGGGTGGAGCGGGAGCTGCCCCTGGCGAAGTGTGACGTGCTGCCGCTCGCGTCCCACCTGTTCCCGCTGGAGCAGCCGCGTGAGACGGCCGAGCGCGTGCTCGCGTTCCTGGAGCACCTGCCTCCGGAGAAATGAACAACGGGCGGCCCTTCGTGAAGAAGGGGCCGCCCGCCGTGTTGCTGCTGCTTCGCGTGAGGACTACCGCGACAGGGCGATGTCGCCGGGCAGGCCCCACTGCACGCCGCCGAACTGGGCGTTGTACCAGGTGCCCACGGCGGGCCTCCAGACGATGTACTCGTCGGTGCCGTCCAGGTTGGTGTCGCCAAAGCGCGGGATGTCACCGGGCAGGCCCCACTGCGCGGTGGCCGTTCCGCCGCCGTGGATGTTCTTCGTGGTGAAGATGCCGGTGGTGGGGTTCCACACCGCCAGGTTCCACTGGTTGGACGCCTTGTAGGGCACCGGCACGTCGCTCCAACTGCCCAGCGTGTGGACGACGGAGCTGCCGCTGAAGAAGCGGATGATCCACTGGCCGGTGTTCGGCCGGTACACCGTGAGGTCCTCGTAGCCGTCGCCGTCGAAGTCGCGCGCGATGGGCACGTCACCCACCGCGCCCCAGTTGTAGACGGCGTACGTGCCGTTGGCGTAGCGGATGATCCACTGGCCCTCCGCGGTGCCGCCGACGTACGGGGGGCGGTAGACGACGAACTCCGCCTTCTTGTCGCCCGTGAAGTCCAGGGGCACCGGGATGTCGCCCAGCACGCCCCACTGGGTGGCCTGCGTGGTGCCGTCCCACTTGCGCACCAGCCACATGCCGGTGCTCGGACGCCACACGACGAGCTCCGCGCGCGCGTCCCCCGTCACGTCCGCGGGCACCGGGACGTCATCCTGCTGGCCCCACTGGATGGACTGCGTCAGGCCGGTGGAGGAATAGCGGATGTTCCACACGCCGGTGCTCGGCCGCCACACCGCGTAGTCGCTGCGGCCGTCACCGTCGAAGTCCGAGGAGTGCATGGCCGGGTAGCGGTTCTGCATGTGGGAGATCTGCTTGCGCAGGTCCGGGCGCGGTCCAATCTTCCCGCCGGTCGCCTGGGGCGTGCCGTCGCGGCGCAAGAGGTCGCGCATCTCCTTCGGGTGGTAGTAGCCGCCGTAGCGCAGGTACATCGCCCCGGACAGCGCCACCGTGGCGCTGGTGACGATGGGCGACGCGCCGGACGTGCCGGAGAAGGTGGACGTGTAGAAGAGGTTCTCGCCTTCGGCGGAGTACTTGTCGCCGTAGCCGGTGGTGACGATCTTGAAGTCGCCTTCCGCCTGCGTGTCCACGCGGTTGCCGTAGGTGGAGAAGGACGCCTTGTTGCGCGTGAGCTTCTCACCCGCGCCCACGATGATGGCGCCCGAGTCCTTCGTCGCGTCGGTGGTGCTGAAGTAGCCCCCGAAGCCCGCGAGGTCCAGGTTGCAGTTTCCGTTGCCGCCGGCCGCCACGACGATGCGGCCATTGGCGGTGGCCAGCTTCACGGCGTCGCGCACGGCTGGGACGTACTCGGCGGGGACATAGTCCGCGTTGACGACGCCGTCGCCGTTGCAGTCGAAGGTGGAGGCCCCCTGCATCTCCAGCAGGATGACGGCGCCCGCCCAGAACTGGTTGGCCGCCGCGTAGATGGCGGAGGCGCGGTTGTAGCCGGTGGTGGGCCACTCGGTGGACAGGCGCACCTGGGCGCCGTTCACCAGGCCCGTGGTGCCGAAGGCGTTGGTGTCACTGCTGAGCACGCCAATCACGGACGTGCCGTGGTTGCGGTTGCCCAGCACCGCCGCGCTGGCGTGGGGCTGGCCGTTGACGAGCACCGCGCCCGTCAACTGGGTCAGGTCCTGGTGCCAGTAGTTCCACGAGTACTCGGCGTCGGTGTAGCCCCAGCCGTTGCCGTAGGCGTTGTAGAAGTTGCCCCGCAGCCAGTCCGTGTCGATGCCGATGGGCGCCGCCTCGCCGTAGTCCTGGTCCGCCACGTAGCTGACGGCCAGCATGCCGGAGGGGCCGAGCGCGGGCGTGGGCGCGGCCACCGCCGTAGGCGGGGGCGGGGCCTGGTTCAGCAGCGTCCGGGCGCTCTCACCGCGCTCCCAGGACAGCAGGTGCTCCGGCGTGGGCCAGTCCATCCGCGCGTGCTCGCGCCAGTAGGCCTCGAAGGACTCCGCGCTCCGCTCGTCCATGTCCGCGGAGCGCACGGGCAGGGGCGACGGATAGGCCACCTCCACCACGTCCAGCGCGTTGAGCGCGTTGACGACGTCCGCGACCTCCTGGTCCGAACCCGCGTCCACGTACACGTAGAACCAGAGGTTCGGATCCGGCAGCTCCGAACCCGAGCCGCGCTCGCCCTGGGCCCTGAGCAATTCAGCGGTGTCCTCGGTGAAGGGGTGCATCTTCATCGCCGCGTAGCGACGGGCGCCGCGCAGCGTGGCGCGCACCCGGTCCAGCTCCGCGATGGCCGCCGCGCCACGGGCCTGGGTGGCCTCCAGCGCCAGCTCCCCGCCGCGCGAGCGCACGCCGCTGCCCTCGCGGAACTTCACCTCGATGCGGTTGCGGAACGCGGCCTGGAGGTCCGCCGCGCGCACCGTGCGCTTGAGCGACGCGTGCGAGCCGCGCGGCTTGAGCGTCGCGGGGGCCAGCGACGCCGGTCCTCCCTGGGGGTGACCGCCACGGTCCACGTTCACCGCGGCCGCGTTCGTCGCGGCGGTACACGTCATCACGACCAGCGCCAGCTTCAAGGGCTGGGCCTTCGCCTTCTTCATGGGGGTGTGCTCCTGGGGCCGCGCTCCTGCCGAGCCGGCTACTCCCAGGACGCCGTCCCCCGGAGATATTCACGAGATATTGGTTAGGCGGGCATTTCCGGGGTGGTGCTGACGCGGAGCGTCACCCGTACGCCTCGCGCTTGATGCGCTTGTCGGGGATGTCCAGCGCGTGCAGGTGGCCCAGGACGGCCTCCATGAAGCGCGGCGTCGCGGGGGTGCGCGTCTCCAACGCCTTGCGTCGATCCCACGGGGTGATGGCGGGGCCGCACACGTAGACGAGGCAGGTGTCGCGGTCTGGCAAGAGCTCGTGCAGCAGCGCTTCGTTGACGCGGCCCTTGCGCACCTGGGGGCCGTACTTCGTTTCGTCCGTCTCGCGGGTGAGGGTGTGCACCACGCGCACGCGGTCGGGGGCGGCGCGCTCCAGGGCGGCCAGCTCCTCGCGGTAGAGGATGTCGCCCCAGGTCTTGTTGGACGCGAGGAAGGTGTGGCGCAGCTTCAGCCCCCGGTGCAGCGCGTCCTTCACCATGGCGAAGTTGGGCACCGCGCCGGAGCCCGCGACCAGGTGCAGCACGTGGTCCGTCTTCTGCGTCACGTCGTCCGGCAGGACATAGGGGCCCATGAAGCCCGTGACCTTGATGCGCGCGCCGGTGAGGCGGCCGTGCACGAGCAGCGGCGACAGGAGGGGCGGGTAGCGGGTGACGCCGGAGATGAACTCCTCGTCCTTCACCGTGATGGCCACGTGGGGCTCATGCGGCGCGGAGGCGAGCGAGTACGAGCGCGCCGGCTCCTTGCGCCCCTTCTGCTCCTGGAGGTACGCGCACTGGTGGGCAATCGCCGGGAACTGGTGCGGGTCGATGTTGAGGAACTGGCCCGCCTTGTAGTCGAGCGGCCCCGAGCCCAGGTCGAGCAGCAGGGTCGCCGTGTCGTGCGTCTCCATGCGCACGGCGGTGACGGTGGCCTCGTACTCGACGGGCTTCCTGGCGCGAGACGGCGTGGCTTCGACGCTCATGGGGCTTCCCATAACACGCGGGGTGCGGCCCGCGCGGCGGTGGGGGCCACGCCCGCACTCCATTTTTCCTCCCGTCCGGAACAAGGGGG
>NZ_RAWD01000218.1:0-16558 GCF_003612065.1 Corallococcus sp. CA047B | reverse complement strand
CCGCGCCCGCGGGCCTGGAGGCGCAGCTCGCGCAGCACCTGACCCACCGCCAGCAGCCGTCCGCGCCGCCGCAGGTGCCCCCGACGCAGGGCCCCACGGCGGCCGCCATCGCGCCCACGCCCGTGCCC
Source organism: Corallococcus sp. CA047B (assembly GCF_003612065.1). Lineage (NCBI taxonomy): Bacteria > Pseudomonadati > Myxococcota > Myxococcia > Myxococcales > Myxococcaceae > Corallococcus > Corallococcus sp. CA047B. The sequence continues at coordinate 16,430 of NZ_RAWD01000218.1, read as the reverse complement.
CGGACGCTGACCGCGCCCGCCCCGCCGCGCGTGGAGCCCGCGCCCATCATCGCGGCGAACGCCGGCCCCCGGCTACTGGGCCCCACGAGCGCGCTGGCGCCCGGGGACCTCTTCGACCACGCCCGGGCCGCCGAGGCCGCCTTCAGCGCCGGGGACTACACCACCTGCGTCACCGCGTGCACGGACGCCGTCCGGCGCGCCATGGCCTTCGCCGGTGAGGGCACCCTGGCCCAGCAGGCCTTCCTGCTCCACGTGGACGGCGCGGACCTGCTGCGCCTTCAGGGGCTGTCCACCATGCCGCACCTGCGCGTGGACGACGCCGCCTTCTCCCTCTACGTCCTGATGCAGGTCTTCGTGCGACTGAACGCCGTGGGGCTTCCGACCGCCGGGTGATTCAGGCAGGGCCGCCGCCCCCACATCTCAGGGGCATGGCTTCCACCGGGGAGTTCCGGAGGATGCCCCTGCATGTTGCGTGTGAAGACGTCGTTGAAGCCGTCGCTGCTCCACGGGTTGGACTTGTTCGCGGAGGAGCGAATCCCCCGGGGCACCGTGGTGTGGCTCTACGAGGCCGGCCTGGCCCTGCGCTTCTGGCCCGAGGATGTCGAAGCCATGGCCCCGGAGGCGCGCGCGTTGCTGGCCCGCGACGCTACGTCCGGCTCACGGGGCGGTAGCGCACCACGCGGAGGGAGGCGCTGTTGACGAGGAAGCTGGTGATGGACGCGAGGCGCGCCTTGCCTCCGGACTCCGTCCACTCGAGCACGTGGATCCGGAGGGGTTCGTCCTCCTCGATCATCTGCTCGCCGTGCACGTGCAGGAGCGCGACGTCCGCCTTGTCCCTCGCGTAGCGCACCAGCGTCTGGCGGAAGGTCAGCCAGGATTCGCGGGGGCCGGACTCATCGGCCTTGCCGCGCAGGAAGGCCGTGGGATTCGCCAGGGGCCCTGGATGAACTCACCGCCTTCCGACTGGTGCTTGATCACATTGGCCTGGGAGCTCATCGCCGGATCCTCGTAGCAACCGGTGCACTCGGCCTCGCAGTCGCAGTCGTACGTCTTGCCGGCCGGCAGGGGTTCATCCTTGCGGTGCCGCACGCATTGCTTCACGCAGGCCTTCCGCCGGTGGGGAACGCATGGCCCACGTCGCGCAGCGACGGCAGCAGCGCCCCGCGCACCTGCTCCACCCCCAGCGCTGCCTTGAGCGAGTCCGTGCGGCGCGTGCCACCCAGGCCGTGGTCCCCGCGCGGCATGTGGCAGGCCGTGCAGTGACGCGTGTCACCCGACTGTTCACGCCACCGAGTCCACTCGCCCACCGTGTCCTGCTGCGACTGCGTGGCGGACAGCCGCTGCCGATGTCCTCCGCTGTCCAGCACCGGAAAGCCGAACTGGTGACAGCCCGCGCACGGCATGGCCTGCGCGCCCTTCGCGTCGCCCGAGCCCTTCGCGTCGCCCGAGCCCTTCGCTTTACCGAGCGGCGCGTGACAGCCGGCACAGGTGACGCCGCGCTCCTCGGCGGGACTGTCGGGCGGCAGGGCTCCTCGCTCCAGGTCGCGCGCGAACGGCGCGTGGCACTGCACGCACCACGCGGGACGGTCCTCGGTGATGGCCACCTGGAACACGTCATCGGTCCGCGCCGTCGCATGCCCGCTGGCGCGCCACTGCGTCACCTGTTCCGCGTGGCATTCCTCACAGCGCTGGACGCCCCAGTCGGGCAGCCCGTGCGGCGCGGGCCCCGGCTCCATCCGCGCCGTCCCTTGAGGGAAACGAGCGCCGGGAGCCGCCGCCATCAAGGAGCAGGTGAGCAGGAGCGTGAGCACGGAAGCACCTCAATCCAGGCGTCGGTTTGTTTTTCTCGCGGCCTGAGAAGTCAGACATCGCAGAAAATCGGGGCGGAAATACCGCCGAGAATAAAGAAATACGCGTCCGTATACCCATCGGAAGTGAACAACAGGGGCGCTCCGGTCCGCGGAGTGAAACCGTTCATTGGGGCCATGGGATGCAACCATCGGACGAAGACTGGATGCTGCGCGCGATCGAGTGGGGGCGGCGCGGCCGTCCCGCACCGAACCCGCACGTGGGTGCGGTGCTGACGCGAGCCGGAAGGCTGATCTCCGGTGGCCACCATGAGAAGGCGGGCACCGCGCACGCGGAAGTGAATGCCATCGCCAACGCGCAAGGCGATACGCGCGGCACGACCCTCTACGTCACGCTGGAGCCGTGCAACCACCACGGTCGAACCGGCCCTTGCACGGAGGCCATCCTCCAGGCTGGCATCACGCGCGTCGTCGTGGGCGCCGTCGACCCGAATCCCCACGTCCGGGGCGGCGGCATCGACCGCCTGCGGGCCGCGGGCGTGGAGGTCATCACCCATGTGATGGCCGCCAGCGCCCAGGAGCTCGTCGCGCCCTGGGCCAAGGTCCAGACCACGGGCCATCCCTATGTGTTGCTGTCCACTGGCACGGGCTCGCGCGTCCTTCCCCTGGAGATGGATGCCCTGTGGGTCGGCGCCGCGGAGCTGGACGCGGCCCTGCTGCCTTGCGCGCCGCTGACCGTCGTCGCGTCGCCCGGCGTGGAGCTGCTGCGCCGCGTGGCACGCCGGTACGCGTCCACCCCGGACCGGATGCTGGTGTTCTGCCCGGAGGCCCGGCACGCCGAATACATGCTCGCCGCGGGCTCCGCCGCCATCACCGTGGTGCCGCTGCCCTATCAGGACGGCACGCCCCTGCCGCTGCGCCTGGCCCTGCGCGAGCTTCCCCGCTACGGCGTGGTGACGCTCTTCGTGGACGCGGACGAAGCGCTGGAGCAGGACCTGTGCGACGCGGGCCTCGTGGATGGACACCTGGAGCGACAGTTGGACCGGAAGGTGGGGACATGATGCCGTCCACCGCCGTCCCGCTGCTCCGCCACCCCACCCTGCTCGTCCTGGCCCGGGCCCAGCTCCCCACCCGCGCCGGCACCTTCACCGCCGTCTCCTTCCGTCACGCGTCCGGCGCGCAGATTGAAGACATCGCGCTCATCCGGGGCCAGCTTGACGGTCCGGCCCCCGTGCCCACGCGGCTGCATTCCGAATGCCTCACCGGCGACGCCCTGGGCTCGCTGCGCTGTGATTGCCGCGACCAGTTGGAGCAGTCCCTGGAGGCGCTGGCCGGGGTAGACAACGGCGTCCTGCTCTACCTGCGCCAGGAGGGCCGGGGCATCGGCATCGCCAACAAGCTCCAGGCGTATCAGGCGCAGGACCGGGGGCTGGACACCGTCCAGGCCAACCTGCACCTGGGCTTCGACGACGACCTGCGCACGTATGACATCGCCGCGGGCATGCTGGCCGCGCTGCGCATCCAGCGGGTGTCGCTGTACACGAACAACCCCCGGAAGATCGCCGGGCTGGAAGCGCACGGCATCGAAGTGGACCGCCGCGTGGCGCTCCTCGGGCCGACCCGCCCGGAGAACGTCCGCTACCTTGAAACCAAACGCGTCAAGTCCGGCCACCTGCTCTAGCCCGCCCATGATGACCCAGGACCGACTGAAGCTGGCGTTTGTCATTGGCAGCCATCGCACGCCGTCGCAATCCGCCAAGGTGGGGCGCTTCGCCCAGAATCAATTCCTCCAGGGCGGTCCGGGCCGGGAATCCTTCTACCTGGACCTGACCGAAACGCCGCTGCCGCTCTGGGATGAGGGCGTCTGGAACAACGCCGAGTCCTGGCAGACGACGTGGGGCCCCGTGGCCCGTGAATTGACGGACGCGGACGGCCTGGTGCTGGTCACCCCCGAGTGGGGCGGCATGGCCACGCCCGCGATGAAGAACTTCCTGCTCCTGTGCAGCGAGGGCTGCGTGCGGCACCGGCCCGTCCTCATCATCTCCGTGTCGTCAGGCATGGGCGGCAGCTATCCGGTGGCCGAGCTGCGCATGAGCAGCGGCAAGAATTCGCACCTGTGCTTCATCCCGGAGCACGTCATCGTGCGCAATGTCTCGCAGGTCCTCAACGACGGGGCCGCGCCGGGAAATGATGAAGATTTGTATTTGCGCGAGCGAATGTTTTACGCGTCGAACGTATTGATTGAGTACGCCCGGGCGATGAAGCCGCTGAGAGCACGGCCCGGCATGTTCGAGAAGAGATTCCGCTACGGGATGTGACACGGCCCCTTCGCCCTCGAACGCGAAGGCCGTCCGCATCAACCCCACACATCCGGTCAGCGACACAAGCTTCGGAGGAGGGAAGTCTTTGCATCCCATCCGCCGAGGACCCGCCACGCGTGCGTGGTGGGGACAACCCCACACCAAGGAAACAACCCCATGAACACCCAGAACTCGATGAGCGCTCCCGCTGCCTTCCCCGTGCAGGTCAAGAGTGGCGTGAAGGCCGGCGCCTTCACCTTCCCCACGGGTCCGATCATCACCAACCCCGGCCCGATCATCACGGGTCCGATCATCGTTCGCCCCCCGATCATCATCGCGGCCCCGGCCTAGTCGTTGTCCTCCGGCGGTGGGGCGAGACGTGCTTCGCCCCACTGCCGTTCTTTCTTCTGACTTCTTCCCACCTGCCCTCCTCCCATGCCCCTGGCCCTCGCCCGTCCCGCGCTCGAGCCCGTTGAGCTCATGCCCATCCCCGCCGGAACCTTCCTGATGGGTTCCACCGAGGAGGAAGTGGAGCGGGCGTCGCGGCGGTGGAGCTCCGCGCTGATCAAGCCGGAGTACCGCGCCACCTTCGGCTCATGGCTGCGCAAGGAGATGCCGTTGCACCCGGAGGAGATCGCGGCGTTCCAATTGGCGCGCTTCCCCGTGACGAACCAGCAGTACCGCGTCTTCCTCGCGGAGACCGGCAATCCTCCCGCGACCTCCATCCGCCAGCGGCTGCCGGAGGATCACCCCGTGTGGGGCGTGACGGCCACGGACATCGCGCGGTACCTGGCGTGGGCCCGTCAGCGCACGGGACAGGCCTGGCGGCTGCCGACGGAAGCCGAATGGGAGTACGCGGCTCGCGGCCCCGAGCACTGGGACTACCCGTTTGGCGACACGTTCGACGCGCGCCTGTGCAACACGCGCGAGGCGGGCCTGGGCGGCACCACGAGCGTCACGCGCTACGCCGCCCATCCGACCGCGTATGGCGTCTGTGACATGGCCGGCAACGTGGAGGAGTGGACCTCCACGGACTACGCGCCCTACCCGGGCGGCCCTTTCATCGAAGACAACCTGACCGAAGCGCTGGGGCCCGTCTATCCGGTGCTCCGGGGCGGCTCCGCGGAGTGTGGCGGGGACCTGGCCCGCTGCGCGCGCCGGCACGGCCCCCACCCGAACTTCAACTTGTTTGGCTTCAGACTCGCGCTGTGAGCCCCGCTGGCCCGGCGTGAGCCGCGGCTTCTGGAGAACCCTCATGAACTCCCTCCGCAAATCGTCTGCTTTCGCCGTGGAACCGACCGAACAGTTCATGTTCGCGGCGACCATCGGTGGCCACCTCATGTCCGTGAGCGTGGATGACTTCGCCATCCACACGGACCTGGTCGCGCACGCCGCCTCCATCGAGTCCATCGCGGTGCACCCGACGCTGCCGTACCTGGCGACGCTGGGCATCGACTACACGGTGTCCATCTGGGACCGAAGCGACCCGCGCAAGCTGCGCAAGCTCCAGGACATCCACCTGCGTGACATCCGCTCGGAGGGCTACGAGTTCGTCGCCACCCTGCCCCTGTCGTGCCCGCTGGCGTTCCATCCCACGGAGCGCAAGCTCATCACCCACAACGCGGACGGCGCGCTCACGGAGATCGCCTTCGACGACACGCGCCACGATCCGCTGTGGGCCGCGGGCTACTTCCAGGACCCGGACGGCATCGCGTACGACATCGACTACGTCCGCTACCTGCCGGACTCCGGGAACATCTTCGCGTCCACCTTTGGCGGCCACGTGGCCGTCGTGGATCCGAAGAAGCCCAAGGAGCCGGTGCTGCGCTACCGCTATGACCGGCGCACCATCCACTGCGCGGAGCACCTGGGCGGCTCCATGTACCTGCTGGCCAGCGACACGCGCCGGGTCATCCGGTTCGACGCCAGCGGCAAGCAGGAGCCCTTCGTGGGCCCCCCGGTGGTGCGCGACCACCTGGAGCAGATCTCCATCAACCGCGCGTCCGGCCGCGTGCTCGCGAGCGGGTTCGACCGCACGCTCGTGGAGATCGACCCTGAGACGTGCGCGTCCAAGGGCGTGGTGCTCCAGACGCCGTTCAAGCTGCGCTGGCTGCACCACCTGGAGCGCGACCCCGACCTCGTGCTGGTGCAGTGCCGCAACGGCGCCTTCTACAAGGCGAGCCTGTCCGGCAAGCGCCCCACCGCCGTCATCAAGGAGACGCCCAACGCCCTGTGGACCGGCGTCCGGGTGGGCACGCACGACCTGGCGTTCGCGGGCGAGGGGCCGGAGATGCTCCACGTCCACGTGGACGGCGCGAACCCCGGCACGATGGAGACGAAGGTCTCCACCCGCTGGGAGACGGTCGCCGCGTCGCGGGGCTCCTACGCCAAGCGCATGGTGTTCCACCCCCCGACGCAGGCGCTGGTGCAGGGCCGCTCGGACGGCCACATCCTCAGTGTCCGCAACGGCATCACCCGCCCGGTGACGAAGCTGGCCGCGCCCCTGCGCGACATCGCCGTGTCGCAGGAAGGCTTCGACCTGTTCGCCATCTCGGAGGACTCGCGCGCCTTCCGCATCGACCTGGAGTCGGGTCAGGTGAAGGCGGAGGTCCAGACCGGCGAGGAGCCCATCTGGGCGCTGGCCCACAACCCCACGCGCAAGGTGCTGGCCGTGTGCGAGCGCCAGGGCCTGCTGCGCCTGCTGGATGCCACCACGCTGAGCCCCCTGCTCGCGGTGGAGGGCACCTGGGCGCCCAAGCGGATGCTGTGGCGCGACGCGGACCGGCTGCTCGTGGGCCGGGGCGCGGAGCTGTACGAACTGAACGTGGCCACGGGGGCCATGGCGCAGGTCATCCCCCACCTGGGCAACACCATCGAGGACTTCGCCTGGGATGACTCGGGGCGGTTCCTGGCGCTGTGCACCTACGCGCGGCGCATCCACCTCTTCGACTTCAAGACGTTCCAGGAGCTGTCGGTGACGGGCTTCGACCTGGACTACCCCAAGGGCCTGCTGTGGATGCCCGCGAACCGCGCGGAGGGCGCGCATCCGAACGAGTTCGTCGTCTTCGGGCGCACCGGCGTGCTGCGCAGGTACTGGGCCCACGACGGACGGCTGCATTCCATGGGGCAGGTGGACGCGCCGCTGTCCGCCGCCATCCACGATGACGCCGGGGTGTACGTCCCGTGATCAACCATCGCTCCCCCATCAGCGGCGTGGCCTGCCTGGACGACCGCTACGTCGCGACGGCCGGCTACGACAGCCAGCTCATCCTCTGGGACGCCCGCACGCAGACGGCGGTGGCCCGGGCCCGGCACGACCACCTGGCCAACCACTGCACCTTCAGCCCGGACGGCCGCTTCCTCTTGTCGGGCAGCAGCGACCACACGGTGCGCCTCTGGAGCGTGCCGGACCTGGGGCTGCTCGCGGTGATGCGCCACTCGGACGACATCGAGCGCGTCGCGTTCTCCCCCCGGGGGGATCGCTTCGCCACCGCGTCGCGCGACTACGCCATCCGCGTGTTCGACCTGACGGGACAGCGCGTGCACCTGCTGGAAGGCCACGCGGCGGACGCTGTCTTCGTGGAGTTCTCCCCGGACGGCCGCGAGCTGTGGTCCACCAGCGACGACGCGGACATCCGCCGCTGGGACGTGGAGACGGGAGAGCTGCTCCAGCAGGTGTCGTTCGGCGACGTGCAGCTGGACACCATCGCGATGGGGCCCGAGGGCGTCCTCTACGCCGGCAACGACGCCGGGGAGATCCTCATCCTCAAGGACGGGCAGGTGCGCACGCACCAGGCGCACGCGCTGGGCATCAAATGCCTGGCGTACAGCGGGCGCGAGTCGCGGCTCGCGAGCACCGGCTACGACGGCTTCCTGCGCACGTTCCGCACTGCGCCGGATGGTTCGCTCACGCTGGAGGCGGAGACGCGGCCGCCGCGCGAGGTGTGGCTGCGCACGTGCGCGCTGGACTCGCGCGACCGCGTCATCGTGGGCACGTTCGGCTCCAGCTACGCGACGTTCGACATCGGCTCGCGGCGGTGGGACTTGTCCCGCGTGGGCGACACGCCGGGGCTCAACGCGGTGGGCGTGCACGCGGGCGCCATCATGGCCATTGGCGACGCGGGCGTGCTGTACCGCGACGGCGTGGCGGTGCGGCGCATCGACAGCCTCTGCAACTTCCTCTTGTCCTTCCAGGGCCAGCTGCTCACCGGCGGGCAGACGGGCACCCTCTTCGACGCGCTCACCGGCCAGGTGCTGTTCGAACAGCCCTCGCCCATCAACTGCGCGGTGGAGGTGCAACGCGGGGGCGAGTCCCTGGTGGTGATGGGGACGTACTCCGGCGACGCGTGGCTGCTGGCGCGGGCGGAGGGACGGATGGTGCTGCGCGAGCGGCTGTCGGTGTTCCGCGCCGCCATCAAGGGGCTCGCGGTGCACGGGGGCACGCTGTTCGCCACCTGCGCGGACCGCACCGTGGCGCACATCTCGCTGTCCACGCTGGAGGTGACGCGCACGGCGAACGCGCACGAGCGCATCACCAACGGCGCCGCCGCGCTGCCAGACGGGAGATTCGCCTCCGTGGGCCGCGACCTGATGCTGCGCGTCTGGCGCCAGGGACAGCCGAGCGTCTTCCCCACTCCGCACGGCCGCTCCGTGCGCTGCGTGGCGAGCTGCCCCCAGACGATGCTGCTGGCCACGGCGGCGTATGACGGGACGGTGGCGCTGTTCGACGCGGCGCGCGGCGAGTGGCTGAAGACGGAGCGGCTCACCGACTTCGGCATCTCCACCGTGTCGCGGGGAAGCCGGCCCGGACAGTTCCTGGCGAGCGCCTACGACGGCTGCGTCTACGAGGTGTCCCGGGACGCGGCCCCGCGCCGCGTGTTCCGCGCGAGCGTGGATCCGTTCCCGACCCAGGCCCTGGCGGCGTAGTCGAAAGCCCCCCATGTCCTACGACTTCCGAGACTCACTGGCCTCGTTGGACGAAGGCCGCCGGAGCACACCGGTCATCGCCACGGTGCTGGTGTTCCTGGTGGCCTGGGGGGCGTGGCTCGGCCTGGGCCGGGTCTCCGTGTACGTGAGCAGCACCACGTCACGGCTGGAAGTCGAGGGTGCGGCGTTCCCGGTGGAGCCGACCATCGCGGGCCGCGTGTCCCAGTCCTCGCTGCGCCTGGGCCAGAAGGTGCGGGCGGGCGAGGTGCTGGTCCGCCTGGAGTCGGGGGAGCAGGAATCGGTGCTGCGCGAGCAGCTTGCACGGCAGGCGGCGCTGGAGTCGGAAGCCGCCGCGCTTCGCAAGCAGCGGGACGCGGAGCGCGAGGGACTGGAGGGCTACCTCCAGCTCACCAAGGCCACGCTCGGAGAGGCGACGGCGCAGGAGCAGCAGGCGGCCGTCGTCGCGGAACAGGCCCGACGTGAGGCGTCGCGGACCGAAGGGCTGCTGCGCTCGTCCTACGTCTCGGAGGCGGAGTACGAGGCCGCCGTGAGCGAGGCGACCCGTCACGCGGCGTCCAGCACGGTGCTGCGCTTCTCGCAGGAGCGCCGCTCGGCGGAGCTGCGCGTGGGCCAGAAGGACCGGCTCGCGAGCATCGCGGCGCTGGAGATCCAACTGAGCCGGCTCACTGGCGAGCAGCAGGCCGTGGAGGCTTCCCTTCCCCGGCTCCGCGCGGAGGTGGACAAGCGGATCATCACCGCGCCGACGGATGGCACCATCGGCAGCGTGATGCCGCTGCATCCGGGCATGAACCTGACGGCGGGCCAGCAGCTCGCGATGCTCGTGCCCGAGCGCGCCCTGCAGATCATCGCGTACCTGCCCGCGCCCACCGCGCTGGGCCGCGTGCGTCCGGGGCAAGAGGCGCGGCTGCGGCTGGATGGCTTCCCTTGGACGCGCTTCGGCGCCATGGAGGCCCGGGTGGCGCAGGTGGCGCAGGAAGCCCAGCAGGGGCTCATCCGCGTGGAGCTGAGCGCGTCCCCCGACTCCCTGCGCGATGTGGCGCTGGAGCACGGCCTCAGTGGCAGCGTGGAAATTGAAGTCGAGCAGTTGTCGCCCTTCGCGCTCCTCTTCCGGGGCTTCGCCGAGGCCCTGGGCACGACCTCATGAGCGTGCGAGATCCCCAGCGTCTTCCGCGCCCCCCGCCACCGGCGGCCTTTCCTCCCGTGGAGGGCGGGGCCAACGATGTCCCGGACGACGCGCACGTTGGAGGAAGCACCGGGACGCCCGCGCCGGTGGAGCCTCCGTCCGCGGAGCCGGTCGCGCGTCCCCGGAAGCCGCCCGCGCGGCGCTTCTTCATCCCGGAGGTCATCCAGTCGTCGAAGATGGACTGCGGTCCCGCGGCGCTCAAGGCGCTGCTGGGCGGCTTTGGCATCTCCGTGCACTACGGGCGCCTGCGCGAGGCCTGCCGCACGTCCGTGGACGGCACGTCCATCGACACGCTGGAGGAGCTGGCGGGGGCATTCGGCCTGGACGCGCGGCAGACGGTGGTGCCCACGGACCACGTGCCGCTGCCGGCGGCGAGCGCGCTGCCCGCGCTGGTGGTGGTGAAGCGGCCGCACCTGGGCAACCACTTCGTCGTGTTGTGGAACCGCGTGGGGCCGTACGTGCAGGTGATGGACCCCGCGGCCGGACGCATCTGGGTGCGCTGGTCGGAGTTCGCGCCCTCCACGCTGAAGTACCGCGCGACGGTGCCCACGAAGGACTGGCGGGCCTGGGCGGAGAGCCCCGCGTTCTTGAGTCCGTTGGACTCGCGGCTGCGCTCGCTCGGCGTGTCGCGGCGGGACGCGGACGCGCTGCTCGACCTGGCGCGGGCCTCCGAGGGCTGGCTGGGCCTGGGCGCGCTGGACGCGGCTGTGCGCTTCTGCGCTTCGCTCCAGCAGGCGGGCATCGTCCGGGGCTCCGAGGCCCAGACGGTGCGCGCCATGGTGGAGCGGGTGCAGGCCTCCTTCGAGGAGCGATTCGACCTGCTGCCCCGCCCCTACTGGTCCGTCGAAGGCGAGTCACCCGAGGGCGCGGTGGTCGCGTCCACGGGCGTGCTGCTCGTCCGCGCGCGGCTGGCCACGGAAGTCCGGGCGCCCGGCGTCCTGCACACGGCGGAGGAAGGCACGGCGCTGCCGAAGGAGCTCCAGGCGGCGCTGGAGACGCGCGACGAGCGGCCCGAACAGGAGCTGGCGAAGCTGCTCGCGGGCGAGTCGCGCGTGGGGTTGGCGCTGCTCACGGTGGGCGCGCTGGTGACGCCGCTGGGAATGCTTTGCCAGACGGTGCTGCTGCGCCGGCTGTTCGACCTGGCGCCGGACCTGGGCATGGGCATGCAGCGCGTGGGCGCGGGCGTGCTCGTGGTGGGCTTCCTGGCGTTGCTCGGGGCGCTGGAGGCCGGCGTCTACGCGGGCATGCAGCGGCTGGGGCGGGTGCTGGAGCTGCGCCTGCGCCTCGCGTTCATCCAGAAGATTCCCCGGCTCCAGGATTTGTACCTGCAAAGCCGGCTCAGCTCCGACATGGCCGAGCGCAGCCACATGATGCACGTCGTGCGGGGCCTTCCCGCACTGGCCTTCACGGGCGCGCGCGCGCTGGTGGGGCTCGTCGCGACGGTGGTGGCCATCGGCATGATGGACTCGCGGCTGTGGCTGGGCACCGTCGTCCTCGCCGTCCTGAGCGTGGTGCTGCCGCTCGCCTTCCGCCAGCGGATGACGGAGCAGGACATGCGGGCCCGCACGCAGTTGGGCGGCCTGTCGCGCTACTACCTGGACTCGCTGGTGGGCGCGGTGCCGCTGCGCGCGCACGGGGCGCAGACGGCGCTGGGTCGGGAGCACGAAATCCTGCTCACCGGCTGGATGCGCAGCAGCCTCCAGTTGCTGCGCACCATGGTGTCCCTGCGCTTCGTCCAGGCCACCGTGGGCGCGGGGCTGTGCATCACCCTGCTCACGCTGCACCTGGGCTCCCAGGGCGTCACCGGCGGAATGCTGCTGGTGGCCTACTGGATCATGGGCCTGCCGGACCACGCACAGCAGCTCGCGGGCGTCATCCAGGGCTACCCGGCGGCCCGCAACGTCGCCCTGCGCTGCATGGAGCCCCTGGGCGCGCCCGAAGTCGCACCGAGGCCCGCGGTCCTCGCGCCGCTGACGGATGTCTCCCGGTCCCAGGCCGCGGGCATCTCGCTCCACGGCGTGTCGGTGGAGGTCTCCGGCCACCGACTGCTCCATGACATCGACCTGGACGTCGCCCCCGGCACGCACGTCGCCATCGTGGGCAGCTCCGGCGCGGGCAAGTCCACGCTGCTGGGCGTGCTGCTTGGTTGGTATCCGGTGGCGTCTGGAACGGTACAGCTCGATGGCCGGCCGCTGGAGCCGTCGGACATCGAGGACCTGCGCACCCGGACGGCGTGGGTGGATCCGGCCGTGCAGCTCTGGAACCAGAGCATCGCGGCGAACCTCACCTACGGGCAGGAGCAGGTGGGCAGCGGCGACATGGCGCGAGCGCTGGAGTCGGCCGACCTGGAGACCGCGCTCCAGCACATGCAGGGCGGCCTCCAGACACGCACCGGAGAGAACGGCCTGCGGCTGTCCGGCGGCGAGGGACAGCGGCTGCGTCTGGCGCGCGCGCTGCTCCGCCCGGGGATGCGGCTGGCGCTCCTGGACGAACCGTTCCGGGGCCTGGACCGCACCACGCGCCGCAAGCTGCTGGGCCGGGCGCGCGAGCACTGGAAGGACACCACCCTGCTGTGCGTGACGCACGACGTGAGCGAGACGCAGGGCTTCGACGCGGTGGTGGTCATCGAGGACGGCCGCGTCGTCGAGCGAGGGACACCCGAAGCGCTGCTGTCGGTGCCCGGCTCGCGCTACCGCGCGCTGCTGGAAGGCGAGGCCGTGGCGCAGGGACTGCTGCATGACGCTCCGGCCTGGCGACGTTGGCGGCTGGAGGGAGGGAGGCTCGTCGAATGACCGCGCTCACCGCACAGGAGTTCCCGGAGGCCTTCTCGACGGCGTGGCCGTTCGAGCGCCTGTCCGACGCGGTCCTGCTGCTGGCCCGCCGCACGGGCTTCGTGGCGGAGCCCCGTGAAGCGCTGGCGTTGGATCGCCAGATGGCGCCGCACGACATCGCGGGCATCCACCGCTGGTTCCAGTACGCGGCGGACGCGCTCCAGGTCGAGATGCAGTTGGTGAGCAGCCGCTACGAGGATGTGGACGGGCTCGCGTCCCGCTGCGCGCCGGCCATCATCCGCCTGAAGGCGCCCACCGCGGACGAGTACCGCTTCCTGGTCATCCTCCGCACGGATCCGAAGCACTTCACGGTGCTCCTGCCAGACGGGCGCGAGCAGAGCCTGCCGGTGCCCAGCCTGCGCGCGGCCCGCTTCGCCGCGTTCGAGGAGGAGATCGACACCTGGCTCGCGAAGCACCTGGGGCCGCTGGCCGCGAGGGTGGAGCGTGGAAGTCAGGAGGCGGTGCGGCTGCGCGCGGAGTTCCGCTCCGACCTGACGCTCACCAACTGCTGGCTCTTGCGGCCGGTGCCGGGCCGCACGTCGCTGAAGACGCTGCTGAAGCGCGAGCGCATCCTGCCGAAGCTCGGGGCCCTGCTCGCGGTGCACGGGGCGATGGCGCTGGTGGCGGTGCTGATGTGGATGAACCTGGGCACGAACGCGCTCGCCGGGCACAAGCCGGATGGCTGGCACGTGGCGTGGGGCCTGCTCGTGCTCCTCCAGGTGCCGCTGATGAGCCGGGGCGAGTTCCTCCAGTCCCTGCTGGGACTGCTGCTGGGGCGCCAGTTCAAGCAGCACCTGCTCCACGGCGCGTTCCGCATGGATCCGGACGTCGTGCGCCAGCAGGGCAGCGGCGCGCTGCTGTCGGCGGTGTTCGAAAGCGAGTCCATGGAGATGCTCGCGCTGGAGACGGGCTTCCAGGCGTTCGCGATGATCATCAACCTGGTGCTCGTGCCGCTGGTGCTCCTGGCGGGGGCCGCGCCCATGGCGCAGGTGGGGCTGTTCGTGGGCTTCGCGGTGTTCATCGTGGCCCTGGGCGGCTGGCACCTGCGCGCCCGGGAGCGGTGGACGCGCGCCCGGCAGTCGCTGACGCAGGACCTGGTGGAGAAGCTGTCCGGACAGCGCACGCGGCTGGCGCAGCAGCCCCGCTCGCTCTGGCACGCGGGCGAAGACGCGCAGCTCGCGTCCTACGCGCGGCTGTCCCGGCCCATGGACGCGGCGCGCCTGTGGCTGGTGTACGCGGCGCGCGCGTGGTTCGTGCTGGCGCTGGCGGTGCTGGGACCGGCGCTCGTGTCGGGCGCCTCACCGGGCCTCGTCGCGACGAGCGTGGGCGGCCTCCTGCTGGGCTGGGGAACACTCCAGCAACTGGGTCAGGGTGGGCTGACTGCGGGCAGCGCGGTGGTCGCGTGGCGCAGCATCGCGTCGCTGTTCCGCGCCGCGCGCAACGAACAGACGAGCACGGGCGAGCGCGGGGGCATCATCCTGGACAAGCCCTCCGGCACGGGCGAGGTGGTGGTGCAGGCGAGGGATCTGGTGTTCCGCCATCCGTCGCGCGTGCGGCCGGTGCTGGACGGCTGCTCGTTCAAGATCCTCGCGGGGGACCGCATCCTGTTGCAGGGCGCGTCCGGCGGCGGGAAGACGACGCTCGCGGCGCTGCTCGCGGGCCTGCGCCGGCAGGACTCCGGGCTGCTGCTGCTGCGGGGCGTGGACCGCGCCACGCTGGGCGACCGGGAGTTCCGCGAGCGCATCGTGCTGGTGCCCCAGTTTCACGAGAATCACATCTTCGCCGCGAGCCTCGGCTTCAACCTGCTGATGGGGCGCCGCTGGCCAGCGGATCCCGCGGACCTGCGCGAGGCGGAGACCGTGTGCCAGGAGCTGGGCCTGGGCCCGCTGCTGGAGCGCATGCCGGGCGGCCTCAACGAGATGGTGGGCGACGCGGGCTGGCAGTTGTCCCACGGCGAGAAGAGCCGCGTGTTCCTGGCCCGCGCCCTGCTCCAGGACGCGGACGTCATCATCCTGGATGAGAGCTTCGCGGCGTTGGATCCGGACACGCTCGGCAAGGTCATGGCCTGCGTGGACGCGCGGGCCCGGACCCTGATGCTCATCGCGCATCCCTGACGCGCGCCGCGCTCAGCGCGGCAGCGTGAGGTTCAGCAAGCCCATGCGGTGCAGCTTCGCCAGCGTCTTGAGCGTCTCCAGCTCGCGCGCGGGGCTGGCCAGCACCAGCGTGGACACGTCCCACGTGCCGCTGATCAGCCCGGCGATCTGCCGCTCCTCCGGCTTGAGCATCACCATCGCCTGGGGCGCCTGGACCAGCTGCGGCACCACGAGCGGTGGCATCTCCGAATAGAGCGCGGCCACGTGTTCACGCTGCACCAGGCGCGCGAACTCGCGCACGCGCCGGTCCGCGGGGTCGCTGGCCAGGAGCAGACCGCACACGATGCCGGCCGCGTCGTACTGGCCCTCGCGCATCAGCACCGCGCCCTTCTCCAGCATCTCCGCCACCGGATCCGCTTCCACCTGCGGCGCGCCGTCCACCTCCACCAGCTTCGCGCGCAGCAGCTCGTGCACCCGCCGCGTCACCGACGAGCGCGACACGCCCATGGACAGCCGCAGCCGGCCCAGGTTCTGCGGCGTCGTCGTCATGCCCAGGATGATCCGGTGCATCAGCGGCTGGCTGGGGCTGGGCGGCGACAGCGCGCGCACGCTCATCGCGTCGATGGGCAGCGCCTTGTCCACGTCCGCCTGTTCGTCCACCCAGCGCAGGGATTCAAAGAGCAGCTCGCGGATGCTCATGTCGGACGGCACCCAGTCCTCACCGGTGCGGTCCGCGTCCTCCGTCCAGTGGAACGTGCCCCGACCCGCGATGGTCAGGTCCGTCATCGCCGCGAACAGCTCCTCGCGGCCCAGGTCGCGCACCCACCGCGCCTGCACCCCGTGCGCGTCGAAGGCCGCGTCCACGTCCGGCGTGCGCGTCAGCTCATCGAACGCCGCCAGCACCCGCTGCCCCTGGGCCAGCTTCGGCAGGGACAGCAGGCGGGCCACGCGGCCGCGCAAGCCGTCGCTCGCGGTGGCGCCCACCTGGCCGGACAGGAGGAACAACTTGCGCTCGCCCGCTTCCCACGACAGCTGCAACGTCCCCGTCTTGCGGGAGCTGTCCAGCCATTGGAGGAATTCGGGAAGCGGGTAGCTGAAGAGGTCGCCGTGGATGGCCATGCGTGTCGGATTCGAGGATACAGTTCCGAGCCGTGCGCGTCGCGGTCCTGTTCATCGACGGGGTGGGCGTCGGGCGGAATGACCCGGCCGTGAACCCGCTTTCGGGCCGCGACCACCTGCTGTCCTGGTTCCAGGACGCCCCCGCACCC